>JAZSRF010000019.1:0-31940 GCA_045538335.1 Clostridia bacterium
AGCTCCTTTATAATCCATACTAACCCCTCTTCACTCTACCTATTCTTCTTTACTATTTTCTCTATCTTTTGCACTTACTTCGTTTATAAGCTGTTCCATCTTTGAACCATATTCCATTGAATCATCTAATTCAAATACTATATCTGGTATGTTTCTAGCCTTTAGCATTCCTGCTAAGCACTTTCTTACAAAACCAGCTCTATTCACGAGCTTATCAAAGACTTGGTGAGTATATTTTGTTCCAAATATACTCACATAAACTTTAGAATATCTTAAGTCTTTAGTTGTCTTTACTGATGTTACAGTTATTATTCCGTCCGTAGTAAATTTAGATAGATTTTCTCTAAGTATTTTATCTATGTAATACTTAATGTCTTCATCCACTCTTTCAGTACGCATTATTTTTTCTCCTCTACTAATTCATAGCATTCTAGAATATCACCTTCTTTAATTTCGCTTGATTTTTCAAGTTTAATTCCACATTCGTATCCTTCTGCTACTTCCTTAACATCGTCTTTCTCACGTTTTAATGATTCAAGTTTAGTTTCTACTAGCACTTCACCATTTCTTGAAAGTCTAACCATAGCATTTCTTGCAAGTTTACCTTTTGTTACATAGCTTCCTGCAATTACACCAGCACCAGTAATTTTAAATACGTGTCTTACTTCTGCTGTTCCTAGTGGCGATTCAATATATTTAACTTTGTGTAAGCCTTTCATAGCTGCTTCAACATCTTCTATAGCATCATAAATTACTTTATATAATCTTAAATCTACTTTTTCTTTATCTGCCATACTTTGTACTGCACCTTCGGCTTTTACGTTAAATCCAATGATAATTGCATTTGAAAGTTTTGCTAAAGTTACATCTGATTCTGTAATTCCACCAGTGTTACTTGCTATAACTCTTACTCTAATTTCTTCATTAGATAGTTTTTCTAAAGATTCTTTTAATGCTTCAGCAGAACCTTTAACATCGGCTCTAATTATAATATCTAGATTTGTAGTTTCACCATCTTTAATCTTGTTAAATAAATCATCTAGAGTTACTATGCTGCTTTTCTTAATAAGGTCAAGTCTATGTTGTGCTTTTCTCTTCTCAATAAGTTTGTGTGCAGTCTTTTCATCTTTTACTTCATAGAATGTATCACCTGTATCTGGTACTGAACCAAGTCCTAAGATTTCTACTGGTGTAGATGGCCCTGCACATTTAACACTTTCTCCTCTATCGTTAGTCATATTACGTACTCTACCAACTATGTCTCCAAGTACTATTGTGTCTCCAACATTTAACGTTCCTCTTTGTACTAGAACTGTGGCAAGAGGTCCACGAGATTTGTCTAGCTTAGCTTCTATTACTGTTCCTTTAGCTTGTTTTTTAGGATTTGCTTTAAGCTCTTTTACATCTGCTACAAGCAGCATCATTTCAAGAAGATTTTCAATTCCCTCTCCAGTTTTAGCTGATACAGGAACACATATTGTATCTCCTCCCCATTCTTCTGGAACAAGTTCATATTCTAGTAATTCTTGTTTTACTCTTTCTATATTTGCGCCTTCTCTATCTATTTTGTTAATTGCAACAACTATAGATACACCAGCTGCTTTTGCGTGGTTTATAGCTTCTACAGTTTGTGGTTTTATACCATCATCTGCTGCTACAACAATGATTACGATATCTGTAACTTGAGCACCTCTTGCTCTCATCTCTGAGAAAGCTTCGTGTCCTGGAGTGTCCAAGAATGTAATTTCTCTACCATTAATTTGCACTTTGTATGCACCAATGTGTTGTGTAATTCCACCAGATTCACCAGATGCTACACTTGAACTTCTAATTTTATCTAGAAGAGATGTTTTACCATGGTCAACGTGTCCCATTATTGTAACAATAGGTGGCCTTGCCTCTAGGTCTTTTTCATCATCTTCCGAATCATCAAATAGCACATCTTCTTCTGTTACAACTACTTGTTTAGTTGCATTTATTCCAAATTCTGATGCTATTAAGAAAGCTGTATCAAAATCTATTTCTTGGTTTACTGTTGCCATTATTCCCATAGAGAACATTTTCTTAATTATTTCAGAAGCTTGTTTCTTTAATTTTTCCGCAAAGTCTTTTACAGACATTGATTCTGGAAGTTCTACTTCTGTTAAAGGTATTATCTTAGTTTGCTGCATTTCTACTTTTTGTTTTTTACGTTTAACAGAGCCTTTACGATTTTCTCCTCTATCATAAAAGTCCATAAGACCATCTTCTGAAACTTGCATTCCTCTAAATTTGCTAAAGTCCATTCTAGTATTTTGTTCTCTCATTTCATTAGCATTTTTAGCCTGTCTTCTTGTTTCTTCTTTTCTTTCACCTTTATCTGAATTATATTTCTTTTTATCTATTAAAGTTGTTGAATAATCTCTAGTTTCTTTTTGAATACTGTCTGTAAGTCCAGTTTCTTTAATGAACTTATTAACCTTATATCCTGTACTTTGACCTCCATTTTGATTTCTATTTTTAAAGTCCGGTCTACCTGCTGGTCTATCTCCTGGTTTTGCATTTCTATTAAAGTTTCTATTATCCCCATCTCTGTTTGGTCTAGAATTATTATTTCCATTATTATTTCTTTGGAATTTGTTTTGGTTATTGTTTACCGGCTTAAAGTTTTGCTCACGTCTTTCATTCGTTCTTTGTTCTCTTTGCTCTGCAAAACTATTAACTATTCTTTTAGCGTCAGCTACGCTAACCTCTAGTCTATCATAAGATTTCTCCACAGGTTTTTCTACTTTTGGTTCCACTTTAGGCTCTACCTTTTTACCATTTTGAGTAACCACAATATTTTGCATAACGTTTCTGTTATTTCTTGAACGATTACTCTTTACTACACCAAGTCCCTCTTTACTATACGCTGGTTTTTCTTGTTTCTTTTCGCGAACAACACTTTGATGTATTGTTCCACCAGCATTAGTAGTGATTTTTTCTACTTTGTTACCTTGTTCATCTGTAGTTACTACTTTTACTTTTCTACGTATAATATGCGGACCAGCGTTTGCAGAAAATCTTTGCACCAAAGCTTCATCTACTAAATCTTCACCAGATTTAACATCTATAGCTATTGCTTTCAATTTTTTAATTACTGCATCTTCTGTCATATTAACCTTTTTTGCTAATTCTGCTACTTTTATTTTACCCAAATCTTATTCCCCCAAATTTCCTAATAATTCTTTTATACTGTCCTGAGTGACATCTATTTTTATACATTTACTAATATCTTTTGCTTTTAACAGCTTATTTATGCAAGCTTTATCTTTGCATAAATATATTCCTCGAGTATTCTCTTTTTGTAATTCATCTAAAGTTGCTTTTTTTTTTTTTGTAATTATTCTTAAAAGTTCGTGTTTTTCTTTTTTTGCTCTACACGCTATACACGTTCTTATATTTTTCATTAAGTCTCCTATTCAACTATTATATTTTCTATTTCTGTTTTTGTTTTTATATCTATTTTCCATCCAGTAAGTATTGCTGCAAGTCTTACGTTTTGACCTTTAGCACCTATAGCTAGAGATAATTGATCATCTGGTACAACTATAGTTGCAACGTGTTCTTCATCGTTTATATCTATTGCCATTATTCCTGCTGGAGCAAGTGCGTTTACTATAAAGCTTGGGACATCATCGCTGTATGGTATAACGTCAATTTTTTCTCCGTTTAATTCTTCCATTATACCGTTTATTCTCATACCTTTTTTACCGATACATGCTCCTACTGGATCAATATTTTCATCTTCAGACCAAACTGCAACTTTACTTCTTTGACCAGCTTCTCTTGCTACTGCTTTAACTTCAACTATTCCTTCTTCTATTTCTGGAACTTCAAGTTCAAATAATTTTTTAACAAATCCTGGATCACGACGAGAAAGTACTACTTGTGGTCCGAATTTTGCTGAATCATCTACTTTTTGTACATATGCTTTTATCCTCTCATGAGTTTCAAATCTTTCAGTTGGAACTAATTCTTTTGAAGGAATTAAAGCTTCAACTCTACCAAGGTCAACTATCATACCCATTTTATCTGTTCTTTGAACAACACCTATTACTATTTCACCTTGTTTATCGCTATATTGTGTGAATACTAAATCATGCTCAGCTTCTCTTAATCTTTGAATTATTATTTGTTTACCAGCTGATGCTGCTATTCTTCCAAAATTTTTAGGTGTAACTTCGATTTTTATTTCACTACCTTTTTTAGCTCTTTTATTTATTAACTTTGCTGCGTCAAGTGTAATTTCAGTATCTGGATTTTCAACAACGTCTACAACTTTTTTTATAGCATAAACAGATATAACACCAGTGTCCTCATTAATATCTACGTTTACTTCTTCACCTGTTTCGTAGTTTTTCTTGTATGCTGCCTCTAGTGCTAATTTTAAAGATTCTACCATGTAATCTTTAGTTATTCCCTTTTCATTTTGAAGCTCATCTAATGCTTCTAATAATTCTACTGCACTTGCTTTTGCGCTAGTTTTCTTTGCCATTTTTTATTCCTCCCAAAATTCATATACTGTGTTTCCACAAGCTATATTTTCTCTTTCTATTTTAATTTGTTTATCTTCTACTAGTAATACAATGTAATCTTCTTCAGATTCTACAAGTGTACCTACTAGTTCTTTAACATCTTCTACTTTTTTGTATAGTTTAATTCTTACATTATTACCTATGTACTTTTTGTACAATTTATTATTCTTTAACGCTCTTTCTAGCCCTGGTGATGAAACCTCTAAAACGTATGCTTCATCTTTTGCCATAAGGCTGTCTACTGTATCTTCAATCTTTCTACTAACAATTTCACAGTCATCTGTTGTTAAAGACTCACCAAGTTTATCTATTACTACCCTATAAATTTTACTTTCGCCTTCTTTTACATATTCTGTGTATTCAAGCTCATAACCTAAAGCTTCTATATCTGCTACAATTTTTGTTTCTACACACTCTGTTAACTTTGACATTACATCCCCCTTTACATTACATTAAGTGAGAGGACTTATGTCCTCCCACCTGCATTTCTCATATTGACAATATTATTGTACTATAAATTCGTAAATTTTGCAAGAGTTTTGCTAATATTTTAACAAATTTTGCCTATTTTTAGTTAGTTACTTTTACTACGTCATATCCGCTATTGTCTTCTTTTATTTTTACTGTATATTTTCCATCAGATTCTTCTAACACATGTTGTTGAAGAGTTTTTAAATCTGATTCATTTACTTTATATGACTGACCCGGATTTGTTTGCATATAAGCAGTTAATATTTCTGTATACTTTAGAGTCAGTTTAGATAATGCGTTTGCTTTATCTGCTTTTTCTATAGCATCTTGTGCATCCTCTATAACTTGTTCACTTTGTTTTGCTATTCTTAAGCCGTACTCTTTTATATATTGAAAAAACTTTGTTGTATATTCTTTAGCTAGTTTATCTGAAAGTGTTGGATATTTTTTCTTTATAATTTGAACAAACTCATCATACTTTTCTGCAACCATATTATTCCATTCTTTTTCATATTTAGGTCTTTCTTCAGCAGTTACTTGTGGTAATTTCTCTACTTCTTCTTTAATTCCATACGCTTCAAATAGCTTATTTGCAATATAATCAAAATCCACTTTTACTTGCTCCTGTTCCTCTTTTTGTGGCTCTTTAGATTCCGTATTAACATTCTCATTTTTATTTTGACTTTCTTCTTTATTCTCTACTTCTTCTTTCTTATCTTCTGTATCCTCAGCATCTTCTGGTTTTTCTTGGTAAACATTAACTTTTTCATCATTATTAACATTTTGTTCTTTGTTTTCAATATTTAATTCAGTATTGTCTTGTTCACCAATTTCATGTTTATGTGCTTTTACTTGTAATATAACAAGAGTAGTTATTGCTATTAATGCAATTACTAATACAATTAATAATACAACAGCGTTTTTAGACTTTACCTTTTCTTCTTTTTTCACTTCATTGGTTACTTTTTCTTTTTCATCCATATTTTTATCCCCCTATTTAACTTAGTAAAATTATATTGTTATTTATATATATTGTCAAGCACACAAAAAGGACAAGTATTTTTACCTGTCCTTTTTAATTTTATATTACCAAGCTGTTCTTAACCTAGCTGTTTGCGCTAAATATAAAGTTTCATTTACTTCCTCTTGTGTAAGAGAGGCATGGCCTCCAAAGGGTCTATCACTTCTATCTATATGTAGTCTTTCCAAAGTTTCCATCGTCTCCAAGTGAAGTAATACTTTTGAAGTATCACATCTTGAGTCGCTTATTGCTCTTAGCATAAGAAACACTCCTTTTTACCAAGCAGTTATCTTTCTAGAACGTTCTACCAATTTATTGCCTCTTGCAATTTCTTTCCTCGTGAGCGAAGGGGTTCCACCAAAAGTGCTCTCGGGTCTATCTACTGTTAGTTCTTCCATTCTCTTCCGTGCCTCTAAACGTGCGAGCACACCAGCACCCTCATACTTTGTTTCGTTAATTAGTTTTATCACAAAACTCATCCTTTCTACCAAGCTGTCACTTTATGTACCTGTCTACATTTTCTTGCAAACTCTCTTATTTCTTCTTGAGTAAGCGTTCCTTCCCAGCTACAGTTACTATCTTCTTTTCTATTTAGTGGTATATATACCTCTTGCCTTCTTGGGATTGGAGGTTTCACCGATTTTGCCTCTGTTAGCATCTTCCACATAACAGTCACCTCATATAACTTTTTTGTCTTTAGCTACAAACTCCCTAATCATTTGTTTTATTCTAAAATCCACATCAGTATTAGGATTAAAACAAATAATATCACACAAATAATCTTTTATACAAATATTCTCACCATTGATTGATAAATGTTTACTTCCTTGCAAATGCTTTTCTATTTTTTCATCGTGTAATTGATAATAGTCAGTAAAATTAAATAATAGCCCCCGATTTCTAATTTCACTGAACAAATATAGAACCAATTTCTTTATAACACTTATTTTTACACTTCTTACTCTTTTTATTCTCAAATACTGTATAACAATATTTTCAAGATTCAAAACACGCTTTACGTATTCAACATCCATAGTCAAACTCTTTGCTTTTTCATTAATAGACCGATTAAGCTCTTCGAACCAGTCCTCTTTATGGTCATCAAATACCTTTGTGTAATGTAGTCCTTCTTTATAGTTCATCCGAACATATCCTAAAATATCCATCTCACTTTCGAATTGTTCGTCATCCACAATTGCAAATACACAGGTTTCTTCAAGCCTCAAAAGTTTTAACATATAAAGTCCTCCTTAAAATTATTTAATGGTATTTTATATTCTAACGGATAAATTATACATCATAAGCTATGTAAAAGCAAGAGAAACACACAGCATTAAATACTGTGTGCTAATTATTCTTTGAATAGAATATTACTCTAAGCTGCCGTACCTGTTGGGCCTTGTGGTATTGTTAAGTTTAACACAAAGTCTGGTGCTGTACCAGTTATTGTAGCAGCAACATCAGTTCCAGGAGCCCCTGTTGTAACTGTACCAATTGTAAGAGTTGGTGTTAATCCATCAGCACCAGTCGGACCAGTTGCTCCTGTAGCTCCTGTTGGGCCAGTTGGACCCGTTGGTCCTGTTGCTCCTGTAGCACCTGTTGGACCCACATCACCTGCTACACCTTGAATACCTTGTATTCCTTGTTCGCCTGTAGCTCCTGTAGGTCCTGTTGGTCCCGTTACACCTGTAGCACCGGTTAAGCCGGTAGCTCCCGTTGAGCCTGTAGGGCCAGTAACACCTGTTGGACCTGTTACTCCAGTAGGACCAGTCGCACCAGTGGCTCCAGTAGCACCAGTGGCTCCGGCAACACCTGGAACACCAATTGGACCTTGTGCTCCTACTGGTCCTTGTGGACCTTGTGGGCCTTGCGGACCTGTTGGTCCCGGTCTACCCATAGGACCTTGCGGGCCTATCGGACCTTCTAGACAACAATTTGGTCTTGGAGTTGGTCTGAAGTTGCAGTTATCTATTTCATCGAATCCGTTATTACAACAATTTCTATAGTTCATTATACTACTCCTTCTAGATGTATATAACATCTAATGTATTATATGCAAAAGTAAATTTTATGTAACAAAAAGGTAGATATTTCTATCTACCCAGTTTGTGTTATTACCAACCGTAATAACTGTTTTTGTTATAGTTTCCAAAACCATAGTTATTATAGCCTTTTTCTTTAGCGCCACAGCCACAATCATAGCCTTTGTTCTCGTTGTTAGAATGTGAACAACCGCACTTAGAAAAATCTTTTTCTTTTCCATAGCCACAGTCTTCTTTTTCTTCCCAACAATAGCAGCTATATTTGTGTCCATCTTTTTTGTAATTGTCATAAACTTTACACTTATCTTGGTTTTGTCCACATCCCCAATTTGAGTTGAAATTTCCATAACAATTACATCTACTATTTTCCATTATTTAATCTACCCTTTCTTAGGACCTACGTCCTCTATATATTATGCTTTGTCCAATTGTTTTGTGTCACTTATATATTAATTTATTCATATATTACATTAGGTGATTTTATGATATCTCTTTCTCTTTGTATGATAGTTAAAAACGAACATGATACTTTGAGTCGATGTTTAGACTGTGCAAAACAAGTAGCTGATGAAATAATAATTGTAGATACAGGTTCAACAGATGATACTAAAAAGATAGCTGCAAAATATACAGATAAAGTTTATGATTTTAAGTGGGTTAATGATTTTGCTAAAGCTCGTAACTTTTCTTTTTCTAAAGCCACAAAAGATTATATTATGTGGCTTGATGCAGATGATGTAATACTAGATGAAGATATTGAGAAAATTAAAATATTGAAGAAAATACTAACCCCAGATATAGATATGGTAATGTTTAAGTATAACCTAAATTTAGATGAAAATGGTATTCCAGCGCTTTCATATTACCGCGAAAGAATAGTAAAACGTTCCAAAGGATACAAATGGATTAGCCCGATTCATGAAGTAATTTCAAGAAGTGGTAAAGTGCTTTATGAAGATATTGCAATAACTCATAAAAAGCTTCATCCTTCTGACCCCAAAAGAAATATAACTATATTTGAAAACATGAAAAAACAAGGTTTGAAGTTTGATGCGAGACAAACTTTCTATTATGCCCGTGAGCTTATGTATGCTAAAAGATTTGAAGAAAGCATCAATGAATATAACAAGTTTTTAACCCTGTCTGATGCGTGGCTCGAAAATAAAATATCTACTTGTTTAGATTTATATAGTATTTATTTAAATTTAGGTAATGACACTAAAGCACTATCTTGTTTGTTTAAATCTTTTGAATATGACGTACCACGTGCAGAAGTTTGTTGTAATATTGGTCAATATTTTATTTCTAAAAAGCAATTTTCTATTGCTATATTTTGGCTAGAACAAGCTTTAAGTAAAAAATATGATATTTCTTCAGGCGGCTTCTTCTCAAAAGATTATTATGACTTTATACCATATATAGAATTATGTGTTTGTCATTATAACTTGGGGAATATTAAACTTGCAATGGAATATAATGAAAAGGCTGGTAGTATAAAGCCTAATGATATTAGTTATCTAAACAATAAATCTTTTTTTGAAAAGATAGAAAAAAATCCTCTTTAAACAGAGGATTTTTTATATATTTTCTATTCTTTATTATTGTTTTACTTCTTCTACTTTCTCTTTATCTTCTTTTTTCTTTGTAAACATTGTTAAAACTATAGCAAGTGCAATTAACATTATAGTCATATTAGCATATCCTGCCACAAATGTAATTTGCGTTAATGCATATAACACTGCATAAATTAATGCTATTGTTAGTATTTTAAATTTAGCAACTTTACTTTTTATTGCATCGTATATAGCCATACCTACAATTAACATTGCTGTTGTAGCAACAAGTAGTAATAACGCTGCATATGTAATTAGTATTGGCCAAGCAATTAGTCCAAGACCCATAACTATAAGAACAATTAATATCATTGGTAATACTAGTACTAACATCAAAGTTATAACAGATGCTATAAGCCCAAATGTTGGTTTTGACTTAAATTTTTTACAGGCTCTTTCTACAATATTGTTTGGTTTTCTTGTTACAAGCCATGCTACAAAAGTATATACTATAACAGTAATTATTCCTTTTGTAATTATTCCCATCCAATCTGTTTCTTGTTCTACTTGATCTACTAGAGATTTAATTGTAGCATCAGGATATTTTTCTTTTAAAGTCACTGTATCTGCAGACGTCTCAACATAAATATCCCCTTTTATTTGTTCATTTTCAAGTTTTAAATCTGTAGTAATTAATCTCAAATCTTCATTTATTTTTCCTGTTACAGTTGTCTTCTCAGTTACAGTAGCTATTACATTTCCTTTTATTGTTCCTGCAACATCCAAATTATTAGCTATTATTATTATATCATTTTCTATAACAGCATTTTCTTTTATTTGAACTGTTGGTGCAAATATTATACTATCTGAAGTAAGTTTTCCTTCTATAACTACATTGTTTGCATATATAAAAGAATTTTCTACTTCACCTTTTATTGTAACCATATCTGAAGATATAATAGCATGCATTCCTTCAAGCTTTTCATTTACATCTATCGTTGTACTTCCAAAACTTATACCAGAATGTCTCACATCTTTATCATAAGTTGCAGCATTCATAAACATATTTAAAAATGGTAAATCAATATCTGCTTGTTCACTAAGCTTATATATATCTTCATACATTCCAGTATGAAATAATCCATCAGCTGCATGTACGTTTGTAAGTGATACTAATACTACAAACATTACCATTAAAATACTAAAAAATTTCTTTGTCATTTTTAGTCCCCCCTCTATGCTAATTATTTTATACTTTTTCTAACAAAATAGCAAGAGGAAGGGCTAATATTACACATTATAACAAAATCATTCATTTAAAAAATTCATAACTAAATCTACAATTATATTTTTCTCTTTAGGATTAGATTCAGCTATAAGAAGTGTCAAGGCGGCTAGTGTATTATTATCTATTATTTGTTTATCATTTTTATATAATATATCATAATAGTTTAAGAAGTATATGAAAAGTGTTGCTGCTACCCTTTTATTACCGTCTATAAATATGTGGTTTTTAACAACAAGGTATAAGAAATTTGCGGCTTTTTCTTCTATACTTTTATATACATCTTGTCCATCAAAGCTTTGATAAATATTACCTATTATCCCTTCTAATCCCTTGTCCCTTTCAACAGCGAACAATGCACTTTCCTCATTAAATCTTAATGTGTTTATAATATTTATACACTCTTTATATTCTATTTTTCTTTCATCTACGCTACCTTTAAATTTCTTTAACGTCCTATGGTCATAATCATCTAATAAGTTTAATGCTTTGGAATAACTTCCAATAACTTTTAATATTTGTTTAGCATCTCCTGCTTCTAGTCTTTCATCCATTCTATTTGCTATGTCTATTAGTTTTACAGTCTTCTCTAAGTAATCTAATCTAGCTTGATTTATAGCATATCCTCTTAACATGTAATCTTTTAATATTTTGTTTGCCCACTGTCTAAACTTTATGCCTTCTTTAGATTTAACTCTATACCCAACAGATATAATTACATCTAAATTATAATATTTTACTGGTTTATCTGAATTTGCAATGTGCAAAAAACGCACATTGCTTTCCTCGTTTAATTCTCCCTCATTGAAAACATTATTTATATGTCTTGTTATTACTGTCCTATCCTTATCAAACAATTCTGCCATTTGACTTTGAGTTAGCCAAACTGTCTCGTCTTTTAAATTCACCTCCAACTTTACATTTTGTCCTTCAAATAGAACTATTTCATTATTATTTTTCATATAACCACCCTCCTTGCGAGTTATTATAAACGCCACGAGAGTATAAGTCAACGCTTATGGTAAAAATCACATAATTTTTCTATAAATTTCCATATGAGTGTATAGGAAATATCTTTTTGCTCGTATAAATTTATACATCTTGCTTAAATCTTGCTTATTATCTTGCTTAATTTAAGACAGACGCTACATAGCATCTGTCTTTTGGCTATTTAATAAACTTGATTTTTACAACGCAACATTAAGTCCACTGGCAATTATTTCAGATATTTTTAAAAGTACACTATCTATTTCTTTAGGCGTAACTATATAGTTATCTGTATGCAAAGCATTCGCTATCATTGTATATCTGTCGTCTCTGTCAAATAGAGAAAATAGCTCTTCTACTTTGCTTTTATCTAATCCGTGATTCATGTAATTGGTTGCTTCATCTCTTAATTTGTCTGTTAATTTATCTATTGCCTCATTTGTAATAGTTGCCATATCTACTACTAAAGGTACACCTACCGCTATAACCTCTGTTCCAAGGCTTTCTTTGTTTAACGCTTTTCTTTTGTTCCCTATTCCAGCTCCTGGTGTTATTCCTGTATTCCCTAACTGAATTGTTTTTCCTAGTCTTTCCATACTCATTGATGCTAAACTATCTATTACAATTAAAACTTCTGGATTTACTATTCTTGTAACAGCTTCTACAATTTCCTCTGTTTCTATTCCCGTTGTTCCAAGTACTCCTGGAGATATTGCAGATATTTCCTTTGTTCCAGGCTCAACAAATTCTTTTGCATACTTTAACATATGACGTGTTACATTAACAAAAGAAACCACCTTTGGTCCTAATGCATCGGGTGTTACTGCTTCATTTCCAAGACCCACTATTAGAATATTATTTACTTCTTTACCTATTAATATCTTTATCTGATTTGCAACAGCTGTTATAACTGACTGCTTTTGCTCCTCTGTTAAATATTCCACATCTTTTATTTCCATAGTTACATATTTGCCTATGTCTTTTTTTACAGCATTTTTTCCATTTTCATTTAAAACATCTACTGTTGTAGTTTTTATTATATCCTCCGTTTTACTTTCTAATTTTACTCCATTTATTTCTGTTAAATTATGTACTTGTTTATATGTATCTACCCTTTCATCTGCCATATCCGTTCTAAAGTTAAAATCTTTCATAAAAAAACACCTCTTTAACATTATGGTTCAAATGAGGTGTTTTTATTTAATTTTATATTGTTCATTTAAATTTCAATTTATTCTACATGGCAAGTATTATTTGTTTAAGTCCTAGTATAATATCTACTTTACCCGTTTTTGAATTTTCGTCATAAGCATTAAAATCTAACATTAACTTTTCTAAATGTTCTAAGTCATAATTTGAACTTGCAGATTTTAATTTAGAATATGCAAAAGGATGTATTGCAAGCTCTTTTGCTATATCCGTACTTATTCCTGTTTCTCTTATTCTTTGTTCCATAAGTTTTATTTGGTATATTTGTTTAATTTGTTTAAACATCATAGAAGAAATTATTCCAATATATGTTCCCTGAGCTAACATATCTTCTAAAAGTGCTATAGCCTCTTTTTTGTTTTTTCCCATTATAGCATCCATAAGGTCAAATATTTTCGCATCAATTGTCTTTGAACAAATTTTATCTATAACCTCTTTAGTTAAACTTTCTCCTTGATCCAAATATGCTACTATTTTTCTAAATTCGTTTATTAATATTTGCTTATCTTCAGTACAAACAGAAACGAGATACTTTGCTACTTCATCAGAAACATTTACTTTATATGCATTAAGCATTCTTTTTACAAAAAACACAGCATCTTTTTCATTTAGCTTAGTAAATTCCACACAAACAGCATTTTTTGTTAGAAATTTATATTCTGATGTTCTTTTATCCACACTTTCCTCAGTTATTACAATAACAAGTTCTGGATTTGTAATGTTTTCAAGTACAGCTTTATTAAATTTTAATCCAGTGTTTTTTATAACTATTAACTTCTCAAGACCAAAAAAGGATACACTCTCACAGTAGTCTTCTAATTTATCTACATTTGTTTTATCTAATACAAAAAAGTTAACACCAGCTTCTAAATTAGAGAAACATTTTTTAATTTTCTCCACATAATTTTCTACATCATACTGTTCTGTACCATAAAGCAAATATACACCATGAGGCTTTTTATTTTTTATATCCTCATCTAATATTTTTAAGCTCATCTTTTAACTCCTTCATTTTATCCAATGACCTATTTGCATAGAAAGTATATCTTTCCTTTTTATCTCTTATTTTCTTTTCACCTGGTTTAATAATTCCAAAGTTTGCATTCATTGGTTGGTAATCTTTATTTTCTGTAGCAATGTATTTAGATAACGCTCCTAGTATTGTCTCCTCTGAGAAAGTAAAATCTATACCTTTTAATTTCGCCACAATGTTATATGCAACCATAAGTCCACTTGCTGCAGATTCAACATAGCCTTCTACTCCACTTATTTGTCCTGCAAAATATACATTTGGATGCTCTCTCATACTAAAGTCGCTGTTAAGTATTTTTGGTGCATTTATATATGTATTTCTATGCATTACACCGTACCTCACATATTCTGCATTTTCTAGCCCTGGTATTAATCCAAATACTCTTTTTTGTTCAGAAAATTTAAGACTTGTTTGGAAACCAACTAAATTATACATAGTTTCATTTTCATCTTCTTTTCTAAGTTGAAGTACTGCATATGGTTTTGTTCCATCTTCTTTATACAAACCTACTGGCTTTAAAGGACCAAATACTAATGTCTTATCTCCACGTCTTGCCATAGACTCTATTGGCATACAACCTTCAAAATGTTGTAGTTGTTCAGTATCACTATTTGATTGGGGTATATTATCAAAAGAATGACGTTCTGCACTTTCAGCATTTAATAGTTCGTTATAAAACACATCGTATTCTTCTTTAGTCATAGCAAGATTTAAATAATCTCCTACTCCAATTTCACCATATCTATCTTTTCTATATGCCTTTGTCATATCTATACTTTCTGCAAGAACTATTGGTGCTGCTGCGTCATAAAAGTATAGTTTGTTTTCACCAATTAATTTTGCTATGCTTAAAGATAGAGCATCACTTGTAAGAGGACCTGTTGCAATTACAGTAATGCCTTCTAATTTGTCTAAATCTGTTACCTCTTCATAAACAATCTCAATATTTCTATCGTTTTTTATTTTTTCTGTTATATATTTAGAAAATTCTTCCCTATTTACTGCTAAAGCATTTCCAGCAGGAACTTTAGATTTATATGCAGCTTCAACAAAAATGCTATCTAACATTTTCATTTCTTCTTTTAACAGCCCACAAGCATTTGTTATTTGTTCAGACTTTAAAGAATTGCTACATACAAGTTCAGCAAAATCATTAGATACATGAGCCGGACTTTTCTTGTTAGGCTTCATTTCATATAGTCTACATTTTATATTATATTTACTTAGAATGTGTGCACACTCACATCCAGCAAGTCCTGCACCAATTATATTTACTTTCGTTTGTGTGTTCATTTAATCTCCTTCATTTTGACAAAACTTTATTTTCTTTTTATACTTCTACAATATATTTCGACATAAAATCCACTCACATTATACTATAATTTAGTTGTATTAACAATACATTAATACATTTAAACCTTTTTCATAAACCTTTTTAATATATTTATTATATATTATTTACCCTTTTTTGGCAGCCCGGTTACCCCCGGGCTGTTTTATGATTACCTTGACAAACTATGTAAACTATTATATAATTTAGATGCTTAAAATATATGAGAGTGTGTTTAAACTTATACACCAACAAATCTAATTTTAATAAAGGAGATTATTATTATGCGTAAAATGGAAAATCTTTTTAAGGTACGTAATCGACTTTTGCCATTATTTTACTGGGGGAATGTGCATTTCATTCTAAACACTGTAAGCCTAGTAGTAGTTATTATCTCTCTTTTCTTTACCGGGGTTACAGAACTTGCATCTACTTGGTTTATTGCTTGTATGATTCAATATATCCCTATTTTTTCTGTACTCGCAGGAAGTTATATTTTGCAATCTATGCTTTACAAGAAGGTAATATCTATTATTGTAACAAGAGCTGATGAAAGCAAAGTATCTTTTGGGGATATAAAAATTGAAGTGGAAGACTTTACGCTTTATTCTTGTCATCTTAAGGTGCAAAGTGACATTTCAACTATTAAGCAATCCAACGAATTTTTGAACATTGTACATGGAATGAATCACAAATTTGGAAAGGGATATAATATTACTTGCATCCTTGACGACAAGACTGTTTCAGAGTAGGTGAAAACATGATTACGGAAAAAGTAAATAAACTTATTGAAAGGCGTCGCAATTTTACTCTTTTAACAATTATATGTAGTGCAATATATATTCTTCTTTTTTTAGCATTACTTTTGTTGTCTACCCCTTATCCACTTTTAACCTTTTTGGTTATTGCCTCTGTTGCACCTAGTTGTTGGCTGTTTGTTCATTTTCTTTTTAAATACAAGGTAAAACTGGAAAATGATATCAACACAAGACTTATAAGAATCATAAAAAAAGAATTTGTCGAAGACTTCAAGTCTCACAACATTTGCTGTCCATTTGATATTAAGGCAAGGCGATTCGACAGTAAGAATCTTGCTAAAAGTTTTGACCTATGCTATCCTAATAAAAAGTTGCATACAGAACTGATATGGTCTGTTGGAAGGGTAAATCGATCGCTTAATGAACTTTTACCTGATTTATATAACATAGATATTTATACCAATTACGACTCTACTTTTGAATCAAAGGACATTGTTGTATGAATAAAACATCACCGAAAATTCGGTGATGTTTTATTTATTCTTTAACCTTAATATAATTATCTAGTAATTTAATCTTTTACTTCATCTTCATAGACACAAGTTTAGATACACCATATTCTTGCATTGTGACACCATATACAGACGTTGCAACTTCCATTGTACCTTTTCTATGTGTAATAACAATGAACTGAGTTTCATCTGAATATTTTTCTAGATATGAAGCAAATCTTGCAACGTTAATATCGTCTAGAGCTGCTTCTATTTCATCTAGTACACAGAATGGTGGTGCTTTTATCTTAAGTATTGCAAATAATATTGCAATAGCAGTTAAAGCCTTTTCTCCTCCAGATAGAAGTGACATATTTTGTAGTTTCTTTCCAGGTGGTTCTGCTTCTATTTCTATACCACTTTCTAGAACGTTTTTCTCATCAGAAAGTTTAAGTTCTGCTCTTCCTCCACCAAACAATTCCTTAAATACCTCTTTAAAGTTTTCATTTATCTCTTTAAACTGTTTAGCAAATTGTGTTTTCATAATAGCAGTTGTATTGTCTATTAAGTTTTCGAGTTTTGCTTTAGTTTCTTCTAAATCTTCTTTTTGTTTAGATATAAACTGTCCACGTTCACTTAATTCTTTGTATTCTTCAATAGCGCTTACTGTTACTTCTCCTAAACCTTTAATTTCATTTTTAAGTTTATTTGCCATTTGTTCTAGTTTTGTTTTAGATATATCTTTTAATTCATCTAAAGCTTTGTCTAGTTCACGAGCAGACGTTACAGTAATTTCATATTCTTCCCACATTTTAATCTTAAGAAGTTCTGTATCACTATCGTATTTTTCTTTTTTGCCATCTAGTTTAGCTTTTTCTGTTCTTAATTTTTCAAGCATTTTCATAGCTTCAAATGTTGTTTTTTCAGTCTCACTTTGTTTAGCTATGTTGTTTGCTTTATCTTGTTTTAGTTTTTCTATTTCAAGTTTTAAAGCATCTGTTTTTTCTTTAAGAACTGTTATTTGATTTTTATCCTCTTCATTTTTAGTCTCGCTTGTAGCAAGTTCATTTTCGTATTCAGCTATTAATTCTTTCTTTCTATCCATACTTGCCATAAAACTAGATATATCTGATTTAATCTTGTCTACCATTTCATCAATAGCTAAAGCCGATTCATCAAAAGATGAAAGTGAAACTTTAAGGTTCATTATATCTTCATTTAAGAAGTTAACTCTTTCCTCTTTTTCTTTGTTAAATCTTGCATACTCTGCTATTTCGTCAGTGTGTTTTGTAATTTCAGCATTTATCTCATCTATTTTTTTGTTAGTATCAGTTATGTCCCACTCTAAATCTTTGTTATTAGCTTCTAGTTCTACTTTTTCAGCCTCTTTATTCTTACGCATATCTTTTATCTTTTCTGCGTCTTTTAATGCTTGATTTAATCTTTCCTCAGTTACACTATATGCTGTATTTGCTTCAGTATACTCTACTGTTACGTTTTCAAGTTTAGTAACAATTTCCGTATAACTTCCTTGCTCTTTTTTAATGCTATCTAGATGTTTTTCATAATCTTTTTCAAGAGTTGCTAGACGTTCTTTATATTCATTTATTCTTCTACCACGTCCAACAAGTGTCATTTGCTTTGACGCTGCTTGTCCACCTGTTATACTTCCTGTTGTTGCAATAACTTCTCCTGCAAGAGTTACTATCTTTGCACTATTTTTAGATACTTTAGATATCTTTATTCCATTTTCTATTGTATCTACTACAATTGTTCTACCCAAAGCCAAACGTGCTACTGCTTCGAACTTTTTATCGAAAGATACAAGTTCCATTGCTGTTCCTATATATCCTGCTTCCTTCTTAAGAGATGCTGGAATATCTTCTTTATATAATCTAATACTTTCTATTGGTAAGAATGTAGCACGTCCTAGCATTCCATCTTTTAAGAAATTAACTAAATCTTTTGCAACTGAATCTTTATCTACTACTATGTTTTGGATATATCCACCCATAGCAATTTCTATTGCTTTTTCATACTTCTCATCAGTAGAAATTAATGATGCAAGGGTTCCATATACGTGGTCTGTATATTTAGCATTTCTTCTAGACAAGTCTATTATGCTCTTAACACTTCTTGTATACCCTTCAGATTCACTTTCAAGGTTCAACATATAGTTTAGTTTTGACCTTGTTTCTAATATTTTTTGTTTAAATTCATTTTCCTTGTCTGTAAACGTTGCAAAGAATTCTTCAAGTCTTGTTTTTTCACTACTTAAAGTTTCCATTTGCTCTTTTAACGTATTTCTATTTTTTTCTACTTTAGCAAACTCTTCTTCTACTTCTGCTAAATGTATTTTTATACCATCTGAGCTAGATATGTCGCTCATTGCATCTCTTGCAATTGTATCTAATCTTTTATTATTTGCTTCTAAATGCATTTCAGCTGTTGCAATTTTAAGTTTAAGTTCAGATATATTTTCCTTAAGAGCTTCCACTGTTCTTTTTAGACTTTCTATTTCAAGCTCTCTTTCAGACATCCCTTCTGTTATTTCTTTTAGTTCAGCTGTCTTTTCATTAAGTTCTGTTTCAAATCTTAATTTGTTTTTCTCAAGGTTGTCTTTCTTACCCGTACGTGTAACTATTTCTTGTTCGAGTATTGCAATTGATGCGTCAGACCCCGCAATTTCTTCTTTAAGTTTAGCTATGTTTTCTTTGTTCATGGCTACTCTATCATCATAGGCTTCTACTTTAGATGTAAGTCTGTCTACTTCACTTAGCGAAGAATAATACATTTCCTGCGCAGACTCTATTGCTTGAAGGAGTTCTTCTAGACATACTCTTGCATCATCACTAGCTCTTTGCGCTTCTGCAAGTTCCGCTTCCTTTTCTATAACACTATTATTTATTCCTTCTATCTTAGCATTTAATGCTTCTAGTTCACCAGAACAACTATCTATAACACTTAGGAATATTTTTACATCTATGTCTTTAAGTTTACCTTTTAATTCCAAATATTTTTTAGCAGTTTTCGCCTTTTTAGCTAATGGTTCTAAATTGTTATTTATTTCAGTTAAAATATCTGTAACTCTGTCTAAATTAGAATTTGTGTGATCTAATTTTCTTAAAGCTTCGTCTTTTCTTGTTCTGTATTTTACTATACCAGATGCTTCTTCAAATATGTTTCTTCTATCTTCAGATTTTGAAGAGATTATGCTATCTATTTTACCTTGTCCGATTATGCTATAACCATCACGACCTACACCAGTATCCATAAATAATTCTTGCACATCTTTAAGTCTTACCTGAGATTTATTTATTAAATATTCACTATCTCCACTTCTATATACTCTTCTTGTTACAACAACTTCATCAAATTCTACATTAAGGCTGTGGTCACTATTATCTAAAACTAGCGAAACCTCAGCAAGACCAAGCATTTTTCTATGCTTAGTCCCTGCAAATATTACATCTTCCATTTTAGAGCCTCTTAAGCTCTTGGCACTTTGTTCACCTAAAACCCAACGTACTGCATCAGAGATATTACTCTTACCGCTTCCATTTGGTCCAACTATAGTAGTAATTCCACCATCAAATTCTATTATAGTTTTGTCAGCAAACGATTTAAACCCTTGTATTTCAATCCTTTTTAACTGCATTTACTGCTCCTTACATTAGTCCGTATTGTCTACTACTTCCCCTAAAACTATTTGTACACATTTTATCCCATAAAGTATATTCTTCTATTCCTTGTGGAATTATTTCTATGTGATAATAATCTTTAGCAAGTTTTATAACCCTTGCAATATCTAATTCTTCATATGATACATCTATTAACTTATCTGTTTCAAATTCTACGTATGTTTGACCAACTTTTTGTCTTAAATGAGCTTCGTTATCCACATACTTCATTCCATTATTTACATCTATTACTTCTAATTTTATAACAGCTTCTTTATACTCACCATCATCTGCTTTTAAAAGTTTAGCATCTTCCATTATTTCAAAGAATTGAGGTACCATGTCTTTAATATAGTTTGGTACTTTTATTTTATTTACATCTTTTCCTTTAGTTGGTTTTGCTGCAAGTTCCATTATTATATTTGAAACTTTATCTAAATTTATCTTTTTAGCTGCCTGCTTCTCTGTTTGTTCTACTTTCTTTTTACTTTTTTCTTTTCCCTTTTCTATATCTTCTTTGTTTATTTTTACAACTTTACTTTCAAGGACTAAAGCTTCCATATCTATAGCTTCATCTGAAATTACATACTCTTGTTCTTCATCTTCTAATATATCTTCATTTAATCCAAAAGCTTCTGTTTCAACTTCTTGTTCTTGCTCTATAACTTCTTCAGCTTTATCTTCTAAAACATATGCTTCTTGCTCTTCTACTTCAAAATCCGCCATATCTCCCAAATCTATCTCAAATGAATCAAGTGCATTTACATCCAACTCAACTTTTGGAAGTTTTTTAGGAGCCTCTTCAACTTGTTCTACTTGCTCTTCTTTTTTACCTAATAGTTCAGCTATAGAAGGCACAACATGCATATATTGTTTTGTTGTAAATATTAATTTTTGCTTTGCAAGTTCATCAATATATGCTTTTTCCAATTTTACAAAGTTATCTTTAACAGTTTTAGTTATACCATCTATATATTCTTCATATTCTTTTTTATCTTTTATCAAATCATAAGTAAGTTTTGTATAAATAGACATATCTGTATCTAACATACTATCTGTCAATCCACCTTGTGGCAAATACACAAAAGCTTCTTCTTCATATTCGAAAACAAGAATACTTGCATTAGACTCAACCTCTGCATTATTATCCCATACATACACATTCTTTGTATATTTAAGAACATTTTCAAGCATTTTTCTTGTTGTATTTTTCTTATCTATTCCAAGAGCAATAAATTTCCTTGCCTTTAAATCTATTAAACATTCTTCTAATATATCATAGCCAGATTCTTTAACATCACTTGCTATAATATATATTTTCTTTAGTTTGCTATTACTATGTGCTAGTATTTCTTCTTTTAGCGTATTTACGCCATCTTTTTGTACTTTTAATTCAACTTTCATTTTTATCCACCCTTTGTTATATTTTTACAAAGATATATTATACCAAAACTCGCGAAATGTAAAGGGTTTTTGGCATTTATTACATTAATATTTCCATTTTTGACATAGAAAAAGCAGCCATTATATAGGCTGCTCATTTATTCTAAACTATAACATCTAATTCATTTAATTTTGATTCGAATTCAGATATTCTTTGTTCTGTTTCATATTGCTCTATTCTGTTTAAAGCATATAAATATTTTCTTTCTTGAGAAAGTAATGCTTGGTAATCTTCATTCCAGTCATCATGAGCTCTTAGAGAATTATGTACTTCGTCTAATTTAGCTTCTAAAGATTTTTTAACTGGAGCTACCAATGATTTGTCTTTACCAACTTTGATACCATTATCTACCATGTGACTTACTGCTTCTGCAAATAATCTTTCACCTTGTAGATTTTTACCATCAGTTAAAGTATCACTTAGTATTCCTACCATTTTATTTACTTCATCCATTCCAGCTTTTTCAAATACCGTGTCAACTCTTGAATCTATGAATTGTCCACCTTCACCAAACATTTCTTGGTCTCTTATGAATATATCCACATTGTTTTGGATTATTCTAGCTTGTTCTACTGGGAATTCATTAACTGCCATTTTTAAAGCATGTCTGTCATAGTATTTTTTAAATGCTGCTTGACACATTTCTGGGTTTTCAGAGTATGGTTTAAAGAATGTTGCATATTCACGTAGAACTTCGTGTTGTGTTCTATCTCCACAAGCACTTTCTTTTAACTCATCTATTGGTTCACCTAGAAATGATTCCAATTTCAAATCTACTTCATCTTTTAAATAAACTGGTTCTGCTTCTTGTTCGAAAACTACATCATTTTTTTTTTCAATACCAAACAAGTTTTCTAAAGCTGTATTGGCATTATCTAAATCTGTTTTGAATAGTTCCCATTCTCTTTTGAAGAATCCTTCTTTTGGTTCAGCTGATACTTTAGCTTCCTTTGGTGCTCCTAATAATAATAGGTCTTCTCCTTCAAAAGCTCCCATTATCATCTCGCCCCAACATTGCATATCTTCTAAGAATAATCTCCATTCTCTTTTAAAGAATCCTTCTTTTGGTTCGCCAGTTACTTTATCTGCTTTTGGTGCTCCTAACATTAATTGTTCATTTGCTCCAAATGCGTCTAAGAAAAATTCTCCAATCTCTTGCATGTCGTTTAGGAATAAATCCCATTGTCTTTCAAAAAATCCTTTCATATAAACACCTCTTTTGTAGAAATAATATAAATTTATTTATTTTATACTAACATTATAGTAATAATACTACATAAAATCAACTACAAAAACATAACATTTATGTTACAAAGCAGCCAACTTTGTGTTACATAAATATTACAAAAATCCGTGTTTAACTATGTTTTTGGGGAATCATTCTTAAACGTCCTCTATTATTTTTAATAATTCATCTTGTTCAGTATATCCTACTATTCTTTTTACAAGTTTATTATCTTTAAATAACATAAGTGTAGGTATTGAATCTATACCATATTCCATAGCAAGTCTTGGTGCTTCATCTACATTCACCTTTACTATATCTATATCTACACTTCTTGAAGTTTGAAGATTATCTAATACTTTAGCCTGCATAGAACAAGGTCCACACCATGTTGCATAAAAGTCTACTAAAACTATTTTTTTATTTTTTATTTCTTGTTTAAAATTGTTATCATTTAATTCAATCATTTGTTATCTCCTCCTAATTGGAATTTATATTTTCCATTCTTTTGTCATTATATACTATTAAATCCGCAAATGCAAACGTATTAATTCCTGCTCCTTCCCATATACAAATATTTGTATATCCTAACGACCAAAGAATTTGTACTGCTCTACGCACTCTCGAACCAGTTGCACAATATACTATAATACACTCAGCCCTATTAGATACCATAGGAATAATATCTGTTTGTAATTTATCTAAAGGAATATTAACACTCCCCTTTATTCTTACTGTGTTATATTCCATTTCAGTTCTTACATCAAGTAAAAAACACTCCCCATTTTTTACAAGCCTATATGCTTCCTCAATAGGTAAAACTTTGACCAAACTCCTATTTTGCCTAGGTCTATTGTTTATGCCAAACATCCTACCTATTTGAGATAAAGGGTTATTTGACATATTCCCCCTATTATTTCCACCAAAGCCGAATAAGTTTCCTAACTTATTTAAATTAAACAGATTACTTATATTAAGGCCTGTGTTATTGTTATTGTTATTGTTATTGTTAAAATTACTAACACTATTTCTATCGCCATTTATATTGTTTCCCATTTTTAACACCTCTACTCGTATATATGCATATTTATATATAAAATATGCATGAACTTAAATTGTTTTGCTATTTACAATATTATTTTTTAATATATAATTCAAATATCTTAATCGAGGTTGATTTTATGATAATATTCAGCATACTGGCATTTGTTACTTTATTTATTAGCATATGCATAAGAGATAGAAATAACTCTTTAAAGGTACAATCCATTAACTGTTTGTTTGAGTCACTTTACGCGTTTAGTATAAATGCATACACCGGAGCCGTTCTCGGTTTTATAAATTTCGTACGCTCTTGTATGTTTAGGAAAAAAGAACTATTTAAGCCAAACGCTTACTTATTTTTACTTGTGTTTTTTGAAATGATAGTTATTATAAATTGCCTAATTACTTGGAATGGAATAATATCTCTACTCCCAACAGTAGCTTCAATTGTACGCACATACTGCCTATGGCAATCACAAATGAAATACGTAAGAATGTCTGGTATAATTTCAGGCATATTATTTGGAATGTATTATATGTATTATCTTAGTTGGTTTATGGTCACAGGATATTTTATTCTTTTCGTAATTTCCTTATATAACGTATGTAAAATAGATTTAAAATCTTTTAACCAAGCATTAAAACAAACATAGATAAGAAAATAGAGATAAACTTCATATTAAAGTTTATCTCTATTTTGTTGTTATTTACTTATTTTACCTTAAATACTTTTGCAATTATTTGTTTTGCTACTTCTGCTATTATCATATAAATTAAGGCTGAACCTATAGATAATATATATAACGCACTGTCTAAATGTACAACTCCAAATATGTTTCCAATAGCCGGTATAAATATTACACATAATTGAAGCACCATTATACTTGCTACACCTATTAATAATTGTGGATTTGTAAATAATCCTGTACTTATTATTGACTTTCTATCCGAACGTATTACAAATGCAAATAAAAGTTCCGCAAAAGATAACGCTATGAATGCTACCGTCATTGCATGTGTATGATCATATAATGGATTTGTTTCTACAAAGAAGTATAGTGCTAATACCATAATACTCTTTATAACTGCTGGTACTACAATTCTTGTTATTAAGAATGGGCTAAAGAATTTTTCATTTGCCTTTCTTGGTTTTTCCTTCATAGAATTTTTATCTGCCGGCTCAAAACCCAACGTCATAGCTGGTATAGCATCTGTTATTAAATTAATCCATAACAAATGAAGTGGCGAGAATACTGTACTGTTAAATATTTTTGCTATAAATACTATTAATACTTCCGCTATATTCGAAGCTAAAAGATATGCTATAACATTTTGTATATTTCTATATACTCTTCTTCCCTCTTTAACTGCAACTACTATTGATGCAAAGTTGTCGTCTGTAAGTACCATACTTGCTACACTTTTAGACACTTCTGTACCTGTTATCCCCATTCCAACGCCAATGTCTGCTGTTTTTAGTGCTGGTGCATCATTTACTCCATCACCCGTCATAGCAACAGTTTTTCCAAGTTTCTTCCATACTTTAACTATACGTACTTTGTTTTCTGGAGAAACCCTTGCATATACTCTAATCTTTTCTATTCTTTTTTCAAATTCTTCGTCAGACATTGCATCTAACTCTTGACCTGTTATTGCCTCTTTTCCTTCTGTTAATATTCCAATATC
This sequence comes from Clostridia bacterium, assembly GCA_045538335.1. Classification (GTDB taxonomy): domain Bacteria; phylum Bacillota; class Clostridia; order TANB77; family CAG-465; genus UMGS1649. The sequence continues at coordinate 25,816 of JAZSRF010000019.1, forward strand.
TTTTGCAATAGCAATTGCTGTAGAAATACTATCGCCTGTTATCATAATCGGAATCATTCCAGCTGAATAACAGTCTTTTACTGCTTGCTTAACCTCAGGACGAGGTGGGTCTATCATACCAACAAGACCTACATATATTAAATCTTTTTCTAATGTTTCTGAAGATATTTCTTCAGGTAATTTGTCTATTTCTTTATATGCAAATCCTAAAACTCTTAAAGCTCTTGATGACATTTCAGCGTTTGCTTCTAATATTTTGGATTTAACTTCATCTGTCATCTCTACAAGACTACCATCTATTATAGCTTTAGTACATCTTTCTACCAAACCTTCAATAGCGCCTTTTACATTTGCTACAAGTTTTCCACCCTCACTATTTACTGTAGTCATCATTTTTCTTTCTGAATCAAAAGGAACTTCTGCTACTCTCTTATATCTGGTATCTATTAATTCCTTATCCAATCCTAGTTTTGCCCCTAAAGCAACTAGCGCGATTTCTGTTGGGTCTCCTAAGAAACCATCCCCCGTTTTATTTATTTTTACGTCATTGCAAAGCATCATGTTTTTTATAAATATATCTAATGCTTTATTGTTTTCATCTTGTTTTAAATCCTTTGCTTCTATTCTTTTTCCACCAAAGTCAACTTCAGTTACTGTCATTTTATTTTGAGTTAATGTTCCTGTTTTATCTGAACAAATTATCTCTGTTGCGCCTAATGTTTCAACTGATGCAAGCTTTCTAATAATACTATGTTCTTTAGCCATCTTCTGTACACCAATAGAAAGTATTATTGTAATTGATGCTGGTAGTCCCTCGGGAATTGCTGCAACAGCAAGCGATACTGAAAGCATAAATATTTCTAATAATTTGTTTCCTTGTATCATTCCAAGAATAACCATAGCAAATCCTATTACTACTACAACTACACTTAAAACTTTGCTTATTTCATTCATTTTCTTTTGAAGTGGTGTTAAAGACTCTTTAGTGCTTGTCAACATAGTTGCAATTTTACCTAGTTCTGTGTCCATACCAATCGCCGTAACTACACCTTCACCTCTACCATATACCACACTACTTCCGGAATATAGCATATTTTTTCTATCTGCTAAGGCGGTATCTTCACTTATTGCATCAACATATTTACTAACTGGTAAAGATTCTCCTGTTAAAGATGCCTCTTCAACTTTTATACTATTGCATTCTATAATTCTCATATCTGCAGGAACAAAATCTCCTGCTTCTATTAGTACTATATCTCCTACAACTAATTCTTCTGTTTTTATACTCTCAATCCTACCACTACGTCTTACCTTAATATATGGTAGTGACATTTTCTTTAAAGCCTCAATAGCTTTATCTGCTTTAGATTCTTGAGCAACACCAAGCACTGCATTCATTATTACAACTGCAAATATTACTATTGAATCTGTAAAGCTCTCATTTTCAATTTTCGCTACAACAAAAGAAACTATAGCTGCTATCAAAAGAATTATTATCATAATGTTTTTCATTTGGTCTATAAACCTAGATAATAACGTTTTCTTTTTAGCTTCAACAAGTTTGTTTGGACCATATTCTATATGTCTATTTTCTGCTTCTGTTACATCAAGCCCATTAATGTTTGTATTTAACTTCTCAAATGTTTCTTCCACTGTTAACTTATACATCATATCTTGTTTCACTTTTTATCCCCCTATTTATTATTTTATATGTTCTATTTTATTTAGTAATTACATTACCACAAAGAGCAAAAAAAGTAAAGAGAAAAATAAATAAGCACACAAAAAGACACATTTAAAATGTGTCTTCAAAACTATCTTATTCCTAATTTTGCTTTGATATCTCTGTATCTTTCGATATCTACTTTTTCAAGATAAGATAATAATCTTTTTCTTTTACCAACCATAATAAGAAGTCCACGTCTTGAATGTTCATCTTTTTTATGAGTTTTTAAGTGTTCTGTTAACTCGTTAATTCTTTCAGTTAATAGAGCTACTTGTACTTCAGCTGAACCAGTGTCTCCTTCAGACTTAGCAAAAGTTTTAAGAATTTCTTGTTTTCTTTCCTTAGTCATGACTTATTCCTCCTTTTTTCAAATTCGCCTTAATCCAAGAAATAATCTGAGGAAATTACATCCTAGAATAAGGTACATTTATATTATACCATACTTGTCAAGTGCTACTTCTTTATATAAAGTGTAGGGCGAAAACCGTAGCAGACGTTGTTATAGACCGGTTCTCTGACGTAGCGGTTAGAAATCGGTAAGCTTGCACCAGATTCGTAGAATTCGCCTGCACGAACGACACGCTTGCCCGTAGAGTTGCCCCCCATCGTCCATTCAGTCATATTACCAGCCATATCATAAATATTATTTATATTTGCTGCTTTTAACGCTCCTGTAGATAGTGCCCATTTCGTTCCACTTACTTTTGGATATGTTAATGTTTCACTATCTTTTGCTACATATGAACCACTACTACTTGCAGAATAATCCCATACTAATGCTTCTTCATTTAATTCATCCGCAGAATTTATTACGCGATCGCTATGATTTCCAAACGCTGTACTACCTGTAGTTTTATTTGCCTCTGCTAATGTCATTGCTCCTGTATCTATATACCACTGCACTGTTGTATCCCATTGTACTCCATATACAAGTGTAGATATCACCCCTGTTGTATTTGCACTATCATTTGGATATAACCCTCTTGCTACTTCTACTGCCGCTCCTGTATCCACATTCATTGTACTTGATGTACTCCACGTTATATTATTATATGGTATTTTGCCCATTTTTGAGTGTACACTTTTTCCTGTAATTAATGCTTCTGTTGAACTTGTTCTTTGTAAATCTATTCCTGCTTCGTAACGAGCTATATAGAAACCACCATATTCTTTTACACTAGCGTACATTGCTTGTACTTCTGCCAATGTTGTAGCTGACATATATGATGAGCCTTGCTCTTCTATTGTTGTAAGTGGTAAATTGTTTTCATCTACCATTACTTCCCAATATATAGATGTACCTAATGCGGTATAGTTTCCATCTGTATCTACTACTTTTGATGTTTCATTTATATAATCTTTTCTTACAAACTTGGTAAAATCATCTACAGGTATCCATACATATTGGTTTCTTTCTGTCCAAGATTCAAATTGTGTTTCTGTACTTGGGATTTCTGTTTCATTTTCTGCTAATTCATATATTACTATTCCGCCATTTTTTGAAATTTCATCTTTATATGGTGATACTACAAAGCCCTTTGGTATTGGAACGGTGTTGTGAACATATGATACGTTTTCTTTCCAATCTTCAGGCATTATATCTTTTTTGTCAAAAGTAAGTATTGCAAAATTTCCTGCATTGTCTTCTGCGTATATAGTATATGTAGTTATATTTCTATCTAAATTTATTTTTCCATTTGCAATAATATTACCATTATCTTTAAAATACGTTTGTGCATCATTTAAGCTTATAGTTCCAAGAGCATATTTCATTATTCTTATTCCTGATGCATCAGTAGCTGTAACGTTAGTTATATAATCTATTGTTTCTGTTTCAAGTTCTTTATATGACCAACTATAATAATCTAATGGAGTTATTACTGGCTTTGTTACATCATAACTATTTACCTCATATTTAGATGTTAGTGACTGAGTGCCATTATTATACGTTACTGTAATCGTATAGTTTCCAACTGCCTCATTTGTATTCACAGCATATTCATAAGTTGTTTCTTTTTCTGTTTGTGCTCCAATTTGTATTTCAGCATTTGATGTTGTTATTACAATATCTGTATACGTCTTTGGTACTTTTACAACTACTGTAATTGGCTTATTTGAATAACCTACTACATTTGGAGCAAATACTATTGAAGACAAACTACCTTCAGGGCTTATTAAATTAAATCTTTGTCTCAAAGAATCCGTAAGTGAATAATACATTTGGCCATCAATTTCTATACCTTGTACATAATATACTCTTCCTGTTTTTTCCGAAATTGCATACACATCCGTAGTTGTATCTAAATTACCATATACTGTATTAGTTATTTTCAATTTACCTAAATCTAATGTTTTTAATATTAACTTGTTATCTTCGCTTATATCTTCCCCTTCAAACTGTTCATCAGATACATTAGAAGAAATACTAAGCTCAATTTGTTGCATAGTATAATCCATATTAGAAGAAACGTTATTCTGTTCTTCAACCACTTCTTGAATATATGATATTTCACTAACCCACGAAGATAGTTTTGAATAATTAACAGTAGATAAAGTAGAAACTGTAATAGCACCTGCTAATATAGTTAATACTATTATTGTTATAACCAGTACCGAAACGGTTATACCTTGTTTTTTCATCATAATTATCCTTCTCCATTTTCCATATGATAATACGTAATATTATCTATTTCTAATCCTTGTTCGTAGTATACTTTTCCTGTAACTAGCGAATATAGATATCTATCTTTATTTCCTTTTTTTAACGTTCCATAATTTACTGCTTCTGCATCTATTTCTTCTAATTCTATAATATATAGCTCTACTTTATTATTTGTTATGTTCTCACCACTGAACTGTTCTAGTTCTACGCTACTAAGGTTTGATGTATCGAAATCTGTAGTCTCAAACTTGATATTTCCATTTTTTCTTAGCTTATATGTATTCATTAATGCTTCTAAATTAACTATATCTATTTGCAACTTAGATTTTTCCGCATTTACCATTGTATTTTCAGTATTAAATATAATAACACTCATTAATATAGCAAGTACTATTATTGTTATTATTAAAACAACTAATGAAATTCCCTTTTTCACCATGACCTCCATTTATTTTCTTACTTATTTAAACATTTAGATATACTCGTATATATTTCTTTTACTTCCATACCACTTTTGTATATAGATAAGCCTGCTAAATTATACTTATTTACTAACTCTGCTTTTTTTATTATACTATATTCATCTTCTAGCCACATCTTATATGTTGTTATTCCTTTAGTAAAGTTTATATAATTTTGACCAGAAACTTGTTCCGTTTTCAATTCTAATTTATTCTGTTTAACATACTCTAACATTACTTTCATATTATATAGCTCAGCATTAATAACTGTACCGCGTCTTTCTGTCCACAATATTGTATATGCCGGTACTTCTAAAATAACTTTATTAACATCTAACTTTTTGGCTAGTACCTCATTTATACACTCTTCAACGTAATTTATTGAAGATATTGGACCACTAGTTTTTGAATATGTTGTCCTTGCATAATACGGTTGCATAATAATATAATCTGCAACGTTTGCAATTTGTTCATAGTCTATATATTGAGTACTTGGAATATTTACAGCAAGTATCTTGCTATTTCTATGCAACACAGCCGCTAATTCCTTTGTAAACTGAGTATATCTTTCTTTCTCTGCTACTCTTAAATTCGCAAAATCCAAATTTACTCCTGCTAAATTTTCAGTAGCATCTATTATTTGCTTTATTATCTCATGTCTATTTTCTTCGCTACTTAACATTCTTGTAACTATATCTTGATCATAATTTGCTGCTTTTTGCCCGTTATTTATTGTGGCTATTACTTGTGCTGGATTAATTGTACTATCTATATTTTGTAATTTTGTTAATGTTGTTACTCCAGAAAGTCTATACATATTAACTGCAAATATATCTATTTTTTCTTTATTTGTATTAGTAGAAAGTTTTTCATCAACTTTTACTAATACAATTTTCCTATGATTATCCGTTTCCTGTTCTACTGTATATTCATATTCAATATTATTCTTTAGAACATAACCATAATATTCTTTTCCGTAAATAGTTGCTTCAACGCTAATTATTTTTTCATTGTTATCTTTTAAATTATAATCTACATATATTTTTACTTGTTGTTCTTTAGAAATATGTCCAATTACATTGCCTGTTTGCTTATCATAAAGTTCTACTCTGTTATTTTTCGTACTTCCTGCTACATAATCTTTTTCTAAAATATATATTTTATCTTTAGCATAAGCAACATCGTTTCCTATATGGTTCATTACCTTCTTTAAATTAAAATATATATTTTCATTTTCCCTTATTACATATTCTTCATCTGTTTTGTTTACTTTTAT
>JAZSRF010000063.1:0-4230 GCA_045538335.1 Clostridia bacterium
TATACCTACATTAGTAGAACTTAAAAATAATGAAAAAGAAAGAGTTTTAAGAAATATAGAATTATTTGAACAGACAGGATTTGTTTTAGAAGAGTTTGGGGATAATATGATAAAAATATCTGGTGTTCCAAACATTGGCTATGATATAGACTATGCAGAGATGTTTAAGGATACACTAGACAGTCTAACAAGTGAAACCAAAACAACTAAAGAGGAGAAAGAAACTCGCTTTGTATATACGCTTGCTTGTAAAGCTGCGGTAAAAGCAAATATGAAATTAACTAAAGAGGAACATATTGCGCTAATTGATGAAATGGTAAAATTAGATAGACCATTTACTTGCCCACACGGTAGACCAACTGCTTATGAGATTAGTAAGTATGAAATAGAAAGAAGATTTGCTAGAAAATAATAAGTAAAAAGGAATGAATTATGAAACAAACAGTAATAGTTGTTGCAGGTCCAACGGCTTCAGGAAAGAGTGGCTTGGGAATTGAACTTGCAAAAAAATTAAATGGTGTAGTTATATCTGCAGATTCAATGCAAATATATAAAGGACTAGATGTTGGAACAGCTAAAGTAACGGCCAACGAAGCACAAGGTATAAAGCACGAACTTATAGATATAGTAGATATATCGGACAAGTTTAGTGTAAGTGAATATAAAGATATGTGTTATCAAAAGATAGAAGAAATATTTGCTCTTGGAAAAACACCAATAATTGTAGGTGGCACAGGATTATATATTAATGCTGTAGTAAATAATATGAGGTTTGAACAAATTGATGATGAGTATGAAGAGCAAATAGAAGAGAAACTAAACACGCTTATACAAGGAAAAACGTCTGAAGAATTATATTATTTGCTAAAAGAAATGGATGAAAAAGCTGCGGACAGAATAGATAAAGGTAACGATAAAAGAATAATACGAGCAATAAAGCTTAATCTTTTAGGAATAAATAAGAGTGATATAGATAGCAGAAATGATTTATGGCAAAAAAATGAATCTAAATATAATTTCTTAGTAATATATATTGATATGCCGAGAGCTTTGTTATATGATAGAATAAATATTAGAGTAGACCAAATGGTAGAGCAAGGTGTGCTAGAGGAAGCAAAAATGTTATACGATATAAAGGATAGCAGTATAACTGCATGTCAGGCTATTGGGTATAAAGAGTTTTTTGCATATATTGAAGGAACAAAAACATTGGATGAGTGTGCTGAATTGTTAAAACAAAAAACAAGAAACTATGCTAAAAGACAAATTACTTGGTTTAAAAAATTACAAGATAAATTTGTGGTAGATGGAACAAAATCAAAAGAAGAAATAACAGAAAGTATTTTAAAGGGGTATAATGAAAAAAGTAAATGCTGAAAATAATATAAATAAATATTATGTGGTTATAGGTAGTATATGTATACTAGCTGTAATTATATTGCTTATACTGTCTATAAGTGAGAATACAAAGCAATATTTAGTACAAGCAGGTACACTTGAACATACTGAAATTACAACAGGATATATAGTTAAAGATGAGCAGGTTATTACAAAAGACCAAAATAAAGTTTTAATTCCTGTTATAGCGGAAGGTTCAAGAGTTTCTAAAAAAGATATTATAGCAACATATAAGGGAGATGAATATAAAAATTACGAACAAAAGTTAGCAGATATGGATAAAGAAATACTGGAACGTATGAAAGACCTACCAACGGTATATTCTAGTGAAGTAGATGCTATTGAAAACACAATATATACTCTTGTAAAAGATAGCATAGGTGAAACTAATTACAACAAAATGCAAGAATACAAACAAAAGATTAATAGTAATATAAATAAAAGAGCAAATATAATTGGAGAACTTAGTCCGGATGGTGCGGAGATTAAAAAGTTAATTAAAAAGCGTAATGAGTATGAAGCGGAAGGAAGAAAGTCTAATGACAATATATTTGCTCCAATGCCTGGGATAGTGTGTTATACAGTAGATGGTTTAGAAGAAACACTAAGCAGTAAAGATATACAAAATTTAGATTATACAGAAATAAAAAATACTATAAATGATAGCAAAAATACAGATAATACTAAAATAAAAGTAGTTAATAATTATGAGGCATATATTGTTATTAAAGCGGATTTAGATAATGCGCAATATATTGCTGAAGGATATAATTATAGGTTGCGTTTAATAGAAGAGTCTGGCTATGAGTTTTTAGCAAAGCTTGAAAAGGTAAATCAAGTGAAAGATGGTATAGAAGTATATTTTAAATTAACTAATGGAATAGAACATATTGTTAATTTAAGAGAAGTTGAGATTGAAGTGGTTTGGAATTACTCAACTGGATTAATAATACCATCAAAGGCAGTAAATTCTTATGATAATTTTGATGCACAATATGTAACGGCTATTAGAGGAACAGAATATCAAGCGATTCCCGTTATAGTTAAAGTAAAAAATGAAAACTATGTTGTTGTTAAGAATTACACTGATGAGCAATTAAAAGATATAGGCTTAACTAGCAAATATGAGTTAGAACTTTATGATAGGATAATAGTAGAGGATAAGAAATAGGAGGAATTATGAAAAGAGGTATAACAATAAGCATATTAGTTGTAACAGTAGTTCTTATGCTTACCTTGGTAACAACTTCAACTGTAGTAGGAACAAGAGCAATACAGACAGCTGCCTACGAGGAATTCTTGAGTAAAATCGAAAGAGTATCAAATGATGTAAATAAGTATGCTGTAGACAATGGTGCCTTGCCAACAACTTTAGAAATTATTGCTAAAGAGGGATTACCAGCAGGTTTAACAACAGAAATAAATAATAACAATGATACTACAAATAATCTTTTTGTTATAGATATGACAAAACTTAGAACAGAAAATGTTAATATAGGAAAAGGTACAGTAGAGGATATGGATGTTTTTGTTGTTGCCGAAAATACTAACAACATATACTATTTAAAAGGTGTAGAGTATAGAGGAACAATATATTACGGTATACAGATAGATAAATAACAATTGATAAATAATAGAAAATATAATATCTGAAAATTTTGAATTCATTTATTCAAAATTTTCGGATATTTTTAATTATAAATAAAAAGTAACAAAATGAGTGACTAAGTTCGACAAAAAAATCACATATAATTCTAAAAAACTTCAAAAAAGTCCTTGCAATTTATATTTATATATAGTATTATATCGATATAATAAAATGAGAGGGGTTATATAAAGATGAGCGCAGCTATGATAAGTAAATTTATGGGAATGTTAGGATTAAATGAAGTAGAAGAATACGATGAGGAAGAAGTAGTAGATGAAATAGAAGAAACATATGAAAGACCAGCTAGAACTGGGTATTTTGCAAGACGTGAAAGAGACACAGAAGAAAGAGTTTCTAGAACTGCAAAAGTATTACCTATGACAGGGGCATCTCCTGTGGTTACGTCTTCAAAAATGGTTATTACAGAACCACAATGCTTTGATGATGTTAAAGAGATAAGCGAACACTTAAAAGAAAGAAGATCTGTAATAGTTAATTTGGAAACTGTAACTAAAGAAGATCAAAGAAGAATAATAGATTTCTTAAGTGGTGCAACTTATGTTATAGATGGAAGCATTCAAAAAATATCTACACTTATATATTTAATAACACCAAAAAGTGTAGAAATACAAAATGATATAGAAAAAGCACAATACAGAAGTAAGCTTTCATTTTCTTGGATGAAATAAAAAGGTAGGGTGGTAGGCAAATATTGCTTATCGCCTTTTGTGTTAATTTGTGATTAGAAGGGGGTATTATATAATGTTAACACCGGTAGATGTTGAAAATAAAGTATTTAAAAAAGCAAAATTGGGAGGGTACGACATTAATGATGTTGAAGACTTCTTAGAAAAATTAATAGTAGATTATGAAGCTGTATTTAAAGAGGTAACAGAGTTAAAAGATAAATGTGAAAATCTTCAAGAATCAGTTGTATATTATAAATCTCTTGAACAAGGAATAGAACAAAGCATAAATAATGCAAGAGATGAAGCGGAGCAAATAAAGGCAAGAGCATTAGAAGAAGCTAAGGAAATTAGAGAAAGAAAAGAAAAAGAATATAAAAACAGACTATCTGAACTAGACTTAGAAGTTAAGAAAAAAGAGTATGATTTAGAAGAAAGAAAAAAAGAGATGCAAATATATAAAATTAAAGTTAAATCAATGCTTGAAGCACAACTAAA
>JAZSRF010000039.1:0-23151 GCA_045538335.1 Clostridia bacterium
AATAAGATATATATACAAGCCTCTTGGACGTAAGAGGATAATAGCAACATATATTTTTCCTATATATTTTATAACATATATTGTTATAGGGATTTATACGTGGTACTCAAAAGTTATAAAAAGTGTACAGGCGTCATAAAGTATATTGGTGATAAAAAATGAGAAAACGTTTTATTATTTGTTTGTTATTAATAGTAGTTATATTTACAGCTTTCATATTAATTAAGGAAGGAGCTAAAAAACTAAGTACAAATGAGTATAATAATGGTATAAACATTATATTATAAAATAATTGTATATTTCTTATTGATAAAAAAATATTTTTCGTATAAAATATACACAAGGTGAGATAAGTGAAAAAAGGTATATCATTAGTAAGTTTAATAATTGTAATAGTAGTTATGGTGATACTTGCGGGTATTGTCGTTGTTACAGGATTAGATTCGAATGAAAATATAACAATAGATACATTTGCGCTAGAGTTACTAGATGTACAAAACGGAGTGGATGAGTATTATTATAGATATGAAAAATATCCATCGGGCAATGAGTATATATTAGATGTTACAAAGGTTGAATCTTTAGATCAATTTGCAGAAGAAGATGTAGTGGAAAATGGAATAAACTTTAAAATAGTAGACTTAAGTTTGATAGGAATAAAGTCCACAGAGTTTGGTAGCGGAGAAGGAAAAGATATATATGTTTTGTCTGAAAAAACAGGAATAGTATATTATTTAGAAGGCGTTACATATGAAAATAAAATATATTATACACTTACAGATGAATTATATGAAATAACAAATGCTAATAATAGCGAGTTGGTTTCTACACAAGATATAAAAGTATATAATGTTATTTTTAGTCCAAGCACTACAGAATACACAAATAAACCAGTTACAGTTAAAATAAAAATTCCTAAAATTGCTGTTATAAATAGTATAACAACGACTAATAATAAAAGTGTGGGAACAGAAATAGTAGAAGGATTATATAAACAAGTACAGATAAATGAGACAAGTACAGACAAGACTGGTAATTATAAAATAACGGTAAATTATACATATAGAGGTACAGAGAAAACATCTGAATATGAAGTAACAAATTATGATGCTAATTTACCAGAGATAACATATAAAGAAACAATAAATGGAGATTTAAAAACAGTTAATATAACTATAGATAGCAACAACTCTAAAATTAAAACGGTTAAATATGAACAAGAAATAGTGTCTCAAATAACATATTTCAAAAATTATGGAAGGCAAGTAACAAATAATAAATTTATCATAGAAAAAGATTCGTATTTTACAATATATGTTGAAACAGAATCGGGAACAAAATTGATGGTAAATAATATGCCTGAAGACTGGAAAGCAAATGTAATAGACATCGTAGATGGTGTACCAATACCTAAAGGATTTGTGGCATCTCCTTACAAAGATGAAAATAAAAAAGATAGTGGGCTAGTAATATATGAATTAGCAGAAAATGAAACAGAAATACCAAGAACAGAAACACAATTTGAATCTTGGACAGAAAGAAACCAATACGTATGGGTACCCGTAGATGATTTTACAAAGTTTATAAGAAAAGATTATATAAACGAAACATCAAAAGTAGTAGATACAGATGGTAAATATAATGCATTGGGTATATCTGGAACATATTGGGAAGTAATGGTAGATGAAAATAATTTGCCGCTTGCAACACTGGAAGAACAAGGGAATTCATATATGTCAGCTGCAACATTGACAGAAGTGCAAGCAATGTATGCAAGTGTAAAAAAATATGGGGGCTTTTATATAGCTCGTTACGAAGCGGGAATTGACTCACAAAGAGCAAGTGACACAGCAACGTTAATTACAGGTGAAAATGTACATTCAAAGATGGGCAAGATACCATATAATCATATAAAGTGGAGTACATCTGCTGAAATGAATGTGGATACAGGAGCAGCGGTAGATGTGGCAAGAGGACTATATCCAAATGATATTACAAATAAAACAGGAGTAATATCTACACTTGTATATGGAGTGCAATGGGATACAACGATAAAGTGGTATATAGATACAGGAGCAATGACATTAGCAGAAGCAAGGAATAGTACGTCATTTGGAAATTATAGTAATCACGTAATAAATTCAACAGATGAGTTAAATGAAAAATCTTTAGTATGGGATTATTCAACAAATAGTAATGGTTCGTATGTGACAAAAGGTAGTGAAACATTAACATATCCAAAAGTAAGTGGAACATACTGGGTGTTATCTACAGGAGCATTAAAAGCAGCGAACATAAATAATATTTATGATATGGCGGGTAATATGACTGAATGGACAATGGAGGGACTCAGCGCCAACGGCCGTGTTCTTCGAGGAGGCCATTTACGCGGCGACGGTGATAGCGCCTCGATTTCGTGCCGTTACCACGGCGGTCCGGACTATGCGTACAGTAACCGTGGGTTTCGTTTTACACTTTATATAAAGAAATAATGGTAACGACTTGGAATGTTAGTTGGTGGATATATGTATAGGAAAAATGTGAAATAATGAGAATTGCTTTAACAAATAAATTATTTATGTTAAAATAAAAATATTAGAAAGAGAGGTAATAAAAATGGCAGAAAAGAAAAAAGTTGAAACTAAAGATGAAATAATAGGTGGAGTATCTGAAACAAGTGGAGTTAATGTTGAAATAGCAAGTAACCTTACAATATCTGAAGACGTAATAGGAATTATAGCAGGACTTGCTGCAGCAGAAGTAGAAGGCGTTTCTGGTATGACGTTAGGATTTGTAGACGGAATAAATCAAATACTAGGAAGTAACAAAAAATACTCTAAAGGTGTAAAGATAGAATTAGAAGGCAATGATGTTGTAATAGATTTATATGTAATTGTAAAATATGGAGTAAAGATTCCAGATGTAGCATTTTCAATACAAAATTCTGTAAAGACTTCGGTCGAAGGAATGACAGGATTAAAAGTAAAAGCAGTTAATATAAATGTACAAGGTGTAACATTTGAAAAAGAAAAAGATGTTGAATAGTAAAAATAGGATAAATAGTTGTGGTTTACCACAACTATTTATTTGTTATATTTAAGCAATATTTACGCATAATATTACAGCAATATTACGTTTTTTTAACATTTGTTAAACAAACGTAAAATTTGTTGATTTATGCAAAAATATGTGTTAAATTATTGTTAGTAGTTTAACTAAAGAAACAAAACAAAGAGTTACAAAAGGAGTAAGTATGGAGGCTTGTCTAGGAATTTATTTAGGAGACAAAATAATAAAATATGCCAAGTTAATTCGCGATGAAAAAAGCAGAAGAATTAGCTTGCATTCTTGCGGCACTAAATATGTTGTTGGAAACAAAGAAGTATCTATTGCTGAAATTATTAGCCAAACTGGTAGTAGTAATGACTCTTTATGTATAAATCTAACGGATTATTCTAGGATGCAAACAGAAGTGTTAAAGCAACTAGGAAAAACGGATGTACAAAGTGTTATAAACTTAGAAGTTGATGATTATGCCACAAGTAGAGCTTTAAATGAGAAAGCATTAGATTATAGATATATATTTATGGAGTCGTCTGTATCAAACGATAACTATACAGCAGATATCGCTATCACAGAAAAATCAAATATATCTAAATATTTAGAAAATGAAAAATATAACAATTTAGTGGGAATATATCCTCAAGAATACATATTGAACAATATGGTTCAAGGAAATTCTAATTACTTATTAGCTAATATTGACGAAAAAACACAAATAATTAGTGTTGTTTCAGGCAAGATTAAGCAAATAGTAGACATAGACATAAGCATGAAGACCATATTAGATGCGATAGCCGCTCAAGAAGGTTCGTATTCTAAAGCTTGTGATTTATGTAAAAATATAAATGTATTGTCAGATGATAGTCTATCTCCAGACCTTGAGAGAATAATAGAACCTACAATACAAGATATATTAAATAGGATAAAAGCTAAATTAGATGAATCAAAAATAAAATATGAAAAGATATACTTAAATGGTTTAATTAATCTGTTCATAAATGTAGATGTTTTATTTGAACAATTCTTTGGAATAACTACTGAAAAAATAAGACCATATTTTGTCAATTTGGACGAAGTATCTAACATTTCAGAAGTTATAGAAGCTACAGATGCAATATCTTTAGCATATGAAGGATTAGAAAACTTTAAACCAGAAGCAAGTTTTGTAAACAACAAGAATGTTAAATCTAATTTTGGTGGATTTTTCGCTAAAGATAAATCAGCAAAAATGCCAAAAATGTCAGGTGGTAAAAAGACGGTTTCTGTAATGCCTAATATAAATTCGGAGAAAATAGAAAAATCTTTATTATTTGCAAACTTAACCGCTGGTGCAGTGCTATTAGGCTATGTTGGTTTTAGTGCAGCTTATGATGCTGAATTAACTAAAATGGAAAAGACAATAACTGAAAAAATAACAAGTATTCAAGAGGAAACTTCAAAAGTAAAAGCAGATAATACATATATAAAACAAAATACAAAGCAATATACAACATTTAATGATTATATAAATGATACTGTTGAAAAAATAAGAGAAGGCACTATTGGAAAATATACTACATACAATGTTGCAAACTTTATGCAAAAGGTAGCAAAATATATTCCTACAAATGTACAAATAGAGTCTATATCTTCAGACGATAACAAAACAGTGTCTATAGTTGCTAAGTCAACATCGTATGCTGAGTTAGGTTATTTCATATCTCAATTAAAATTACAAGGCATACTAGAAAATATACAAACAGGTAATGTTTCTAATGGCACAAATATTACAGTTACGATTGGTGGTGATTTGCCATGAGAAAATACACAAAATTGATAATACTTTCAGCTGTACTTTTAGTTTTAATAGCACTTATAACACTTGCTATGATACTTGAAGTAGATATGTTTTTCTTTAGAAACTTATCTATAGCTGGAATACAAGAAAAGAAATTGGCAGTTGAAGAGTTAATAGAAAAACAAGTTCAAGAAGAAGCAAAAAATGAAACTGCAAAAAAAGAACTACATGATTCTAAAAATTCTTATGACGTAGCAAAAGAAGAATATGAAAATATTGATGAATCTACAATATCAATAGTACAAGAAGCTACAAAAGAAGAAAAATACTTTGTAGAGTATTTATGGATAGTTCTTGGAAATTACGCTACGACAAATGGTGTAGATATAAATATTCTTACTCCTGGAGCAACAAATGCTACTACAGAAGAGGATAAGAAGGAAGAAACTACAGATGAAAAACAAGGCAATAAAAAAGATGATGAAGAAACTACACAAAGTACTAACAATGATAGAAACAATGCAAATTCTACATTAAGAAGTGGAGTTAAAATAACAATAGAAGGAAGATATGCAAATGTAGCAGATTTTGTTTTTGATGTAGAAAATGATAAATCTTTAAGATTTAAATTAGACAATATTAGTATGACTTATGCTGGTGACAACGAAATTAAGGCGACATTTGATGTTTTAAGTCTATCTGTATTAAAATAGGAAGGTGATGAATGTGGGAAAAAAAGCGTGGGTAATATTTGTTTGTATATGTGTTATTATAGTAGTGGCAGCATTAGTGCTTATGCTTGCTTTAGTACCACAGAATAAAAGTACTGGAACTTTAGCAGGTGAATATCAAGAAATAGCTAAACAAGATTACACTTTTTCTGGTACTGAAATAAAAACACTTGAAAAACAATATGTAGTAACTCAGTCAGATGTAAACAAAGGTAAAAAAACAGATAAGTTTGATGATGGAAATATAAATCCATTTACACCAAAATCTGAACTTACAATATATAATGAACCAACTTTGGAAAATGATAACAAAACAAACTCTGGTACACTTACACCAGACGATAAATAACTTTGGTTAATTCGCAGCCTTACCTTGGCGGCGGTTAATATAAATAAAATTCATTTATAGGAGGAATTAAAAATGAAAAAAGGTATTTCTTTAATCGTATTAGTAATCACAATAATCGTTATGATTATAATAGCTGGTGCTATAATAATCTCTCTTAACAGCACAAATGTTATGACTTCAGCTGAGAAAGCAGTTACAGACTCTGACTTAGCAAACGCTAAATATGCAGTATCTTTAGCATATGCAGATGTAATGACTACAAACCATGATATAGATGATACAAATGATTATACTGTAGGTGATGAAGGAACAGCAGCTGTATATTATAGAACTAAATTAGCAGCTGCTGGTTATAATGTAGTAGGTACAACTGGTTACACTCAAGCTGATAGAGGATTCAAAATAACTGTTGCAGCTGATTCAGTGGTTCCAGTAGTTGAAGCAGTTGCAGGTTCAAAAGCTCAATAATTTAACTTAAAAAAAGAATTAAATTTTATTAAAATAAAAAACTAATACGAAAAATGTACATAGGACATATGCATAATAAATAATGTATATGTCCTTCGTACTAATATTATATTTATTTGAGATAACAAGTATGTTATTTGAAACAAATGTAATAAAAGGAGGAAGAAATGGAGTATTATTTGCATTTAATTTATTCGATATTTATGTTTATAATAGGGACGCTATTTGGAAGCTTCTTTACCTTAGCAATATATAGAATTCCAAGAAAACAAGATATTGTGAAAACTCGTTCATATTGTCCTACTTGCAAACATAAATTAGGATTTTTTGACTGCTTTCCAATATTAAGTTATGTATCTACAATAGGTAGATGTAGATATTGCAAAAAGCCAATTAGTATAAGATACCCATTAATAGAATTTGCAAGTGGAATGGTCTTTTTATTAATATTTTTAACATTAGGATTTAGATGGGAAACATTAGCACTTATTGCTTGTTACATATACCTAGTTTTAGTAATTGGTGTAGATGTAATGAAAAACAAGATGACAGATGAAGAAAAAAAAGAAATTGAACAAAAAAAAACAAGTAAAGCGGGTGCAATTAATGCAGACATAGTTATTGCAGTAATAGTATTTGTAATGTTTTTTGTATCAACGATTTTTATGACAAGAAACTATGCTACAACTTTAATTGAATATAACAGAAAATCCAATGCATTAAATTTGTGCATAAATAATTTAAACAATGCAAAATTTGAAAGCATTGAAAATCTTGTAGACAGTTCAGGCACAACAGAAATAGAAGAAATAGCATATAATTATAACGTACAAGTACTGCCATATAAAAAAGGTGAAATGGAGGAAGTAACTAATGCAAGATTAATTATATCAACAGTAAATTATATGTTTGATGGTAAAGAAAACTCAGTGAGTTTAAAATGTGTAAAGGTGGAAAATAATATATGAAGAAAAACACAAAAAAAGGTGTAACTTTAGCCTCACTAGTTATATATATAGTTTTATTTACAGGTTTTACAATATTTGTATCTATAACTTCAACTAATATGAATGGAAGACTTTTTGATAACAGAGGTGAAGCAATAAACTATTCATACTTAAACAAACTACAATATAACCTTGAAGACAGTTCTATGAACAGCCAAGATGTATCTGTAACAGAAAATGAAATAACTTATTCTAATGGCGACAGATATACATATAACGCTGATGAAAGTGTTATTTACAAAAATGGTGGAATATTGTGTTTAAATGTTTCAAGTTTTACAGCAAATGTTGAAACGGGTGTGAATACAAAAAAACTAACTTTAAATATAACTTTTAATAAATATTTAAACGTAATTGAAAAGAGTATAATAACTTGTGTGGAGGCGATTTAATATGAAAAAAATAGGTTCGGCAACAGTTGTAGTAATATTATTTTCTATAGTTTTTATGCTATATGCGTCATCTACTTATGCTGATGTAAGACATATGAAAAACCAATATGATGAATATGAAAGAGATATAATAGAAAAATATGAAATCCAGTACAGTAATATTGTACAAGAATTATAGGAGGAGTAAAATGTTTGAAAATATAAAGAACAAGAAAAATCCATTTGGAGTAGATTTAATAAATGCAGGCCTTATAACAGAAACACAATTGACAGAAGCATTGGCATACCAAAAAAATCATCCTAACTTAAAATTGGGAGAAATTGTAGACGTTCTTAATATGTGTAATAAGACAGATTTATTAAGGGTACTTGCAGAAAAGTTAGATACAAAACCTGTAGTATTAAAAGATGATATAGATATAGAATACACAAAATATTTATCTCGTGATACTGTTATAAACTTAAAAGCATTTCCTTTTAAAGTGAACGGAAATACTATAAAAGTGGCATTTGCAGATCCAGCAGATGAAAAAGCTGTTGAGAGTGTAAAATTACAGTTAATAAATAAAGGGTTCGAAATGGAAAAATATTTAACTCTTTATTCTATGATTATGAATCAAGTAAGAAACATAAAAAATGTACAAGATGATTACGTTAATACTAACGAAAAAGATACTACTGTACTTGTGGATAATATTGTTCTTACTGCGATAAAACAAAGAGCCAGTGATATTCACATTGAGCCTATGGAAAATAGAGTAAGGGTAAGATATAGAATAGATGGTGACCTTATAACTGTATCTGAACTACCAAAACAAAGACAACATATGATAACAGGAAGAATAAAATCTATCGCAAATATGCACCAAGAAATAACAACAGACCAAGATGGTGCTATAGATGCTTATGAAGATTACAGTATCCGTGTATCTTCACAAAAAAACATTAATGGTGAAAAATTCGTTCTAAGACTATTAAAGAAAAATGGTAATGTAAGAAGACTTCATGATTTGGGATTCCCAGAAGATGAAGAGTTAGTTAAAAAAGCTTTCGATAAACGTAATAGTGTAATTGTTGTTTGTGCACCAACAGGTGAAGGTAAAACAACTACGTTATATAGTATACTAGATTATTTAAATAGACCGGATATAAACGTTGTTACAATAGAAAACCCAGTTGAAATAAGAATGCCTGGAATAAACCAAGTTGAAATTGGTTATGATGTATCTTTTGCAGGTGCGCTTAGAACTGTTTTAAGACAAGACCCTAATATAATTCTTGTCGGAGAAATAAGAGATAGAGAAACAGCTCAAACAGCTATAGAAGCTGGTCAAACAGGTCACTTGGTTTTAACAACAATACATACAATAGATGCAATTGAGGCTATCACAAGAATTAGAAAGATGGATATTTCAGATTATGATGTATCATCATCTTTAATTACAATAATATCTCAAAGACTTGTAAGACAACTTTGTCCAAAATGTAAAAAACCACACGAAATTACAGATGCAGATAGAGCATATTTTGAAAAAGTAACAAAACTTACAGGTGTAGAATTTGACTTAGAAAAAGCACATATGCACGAACCAAAAGGTTGTAAGCATTGTAACAATTTAGGTTACATAGAAAGAATAGGTATCTTTGAAGTACTTTGCTTAGATGAACAACTTAAGCATATGATAGCAACTGGTGCTAATGCAATGGATATAAGAAAATATGCATTAGAAAATACAGAATATAGACCACTTATAGTTGATGCTGTAAATAAATGTTTAGAAGGAACAACAACAATAAGTGAAATAGAGAAAAAGATAGTTATATAAGGAGTAATATGGAAAAGTTTTTGGAAATTGTAAGAACTGCAGTAGAAATGGAAGCTACAGATATTCATTTAGTAGAAGGTTTATCACCACTATACAGAATAAACAAAGAATTAAGACCTAACAATGATATAGAAGCTATGAATAGATTTGACTTAGAGAGTTTAATGGAATCTTTAGTTGATGAAAGTATAGAGTTGGTAGAACAATTTGAAGAGAACAAAAAGCTAGATTTGCCATTTGAACTTGATGCACATACAAGACTTAGAATAAATGCTAGTATGGCATCAGGAGTTCCTACATTTTCTATAAGAATTATTAGGAGCAAGATACTAGATGTAGATAAATTAGGACTTAGAGAAATTATAAATCAATTAAAAACTATTAATTCAGGACTTGTACTAATAACAGGAAAGGTTAACTCAGGAAAAACTACAACATTAAACGCTTTTGTACAAGAAATTAACAAAACATTAAATAAAAAAGTTGTTATGCTTGAAGAACCAATTGAATATAGGCACAGCTCAGACAAAGCGGTAATTATACAAAAAGAAGTAAATAAAGCAGGGGATATCCCTAGTTATTATGATGGCGTTATAAACTTACTTAGAGAAGATTCAGATATTGCTATTATAGGAGAGATAAGAGATAGAAAAACAATGGATGCAGTTTTAGATTTGGCAGAATCAGGAGGACTTGTTATAGGAACATTACATACACGTTCTTGTGGTGAAACTATAGACAGAATAATTTGTATGTATGACCCTAATGAACAAAAAGCAATAAAGTACACATTATCTAATGTTTTGAGAATGGTTGTTTCTCAAAAGCTTGTAAAAACTGTAGAAGGTAAAATGGTATTAGTACCAGAAACAATGTTAGTAAATCCAACTATTGCAGCTCTTATACGCCAAGAGAAATTTAGTATCTCTGAAATTCAAGACGCTATACATCATTCTCACGTAAAAGGTACAGTTAGTTTTGAAAGGTCCTTTACAAAATTATATAATGATAATATAATAGATATGACAGCTATAAGAAACAATGTAGAAGAGAGTAGCTATAACCTTATTACTAATCTGATAGGAGGAGGATACTAATGCCCGAATACAAGTATAGGGGAATGCTTAGAAACGGTAAGATACTAAGAGGAATAATGACAGCTAGAACCCGTCATGACGTTATAATGAAACTAAAAAACTCAAGGGTACAGCCAATAAAAGTTAAATCAACTAAAAATCAACTAGTATCTGAATCTAAGAAAAAGGTAGATAAAAAGAAACTAGCACAAATTCAACAAGATGTTGAGAAACAAAAAAGCTATAGTAAATTAAAAAGACCAAGAACAAATAACAAAACGGGAATATGGAGTATATTGACATCTGACGTTTCATTTGGTGGTGTAAAACCAAAAGATGTATTAACATTTACAAACAGTTTATACGTTTTGAAAAAAGCAAAATTCAATAACGTTGCCGCTTTTGAATCACTATTTAATAGTACTGAAAACAAAAGATTACAAGACATTGTGGAAGACATATTAATAGGTGTTGAAGGTGGTTCTACAATACACGAAATGATGGCAAGATATCCAAAAGTATTTCCAGCGCTATATGTTAACTTTGTAAGAGTTGGTGAAGAATCTGGTTCATTAGACTCAGCGTTACTACACGCAAGAGACTATATGGAAAGTAACATGAAGTTAAGAAAACAAATAAGAGGAATATTATTACCAAAAGTTGCTATGTTCGTATTTATTTTAGTTGCAATGATAGTTGCGTTGCTATTTGGTGCACCACTAATACAAAACGTATATGATATGTTTGGTGTAGATAAAGAGTTGCCAGTAGTAACTCAAGTAGCAATAGACTGTGCAAAATGGTTAGTTAAGTATTGGTACGTGGTACTTGCAGTAGTATTAGGTATATTTACATTATTTAGGGTTTATATATCATCATCTATTGGTAGATATCAATGGGATAAATTAAAGATAAAATTCCCTGTGTTTGGAAGATTAATGTTAAATATAATAACAAATAAGTTTTTCCAAGCGATGTTACTTAACTTAAAAAATGGTATGAGAATTCAAGAAAGTTTGGAGACTTCAAAAAATGTAACAGACAACTACTACTTCTTGTCTTTGATAGAAACAGCAAAGAATAACCTACAAGCCGGTGGTTCGTGGATAGAACCTTTTGAAGCGGATAAAGCTTTCCCACCTATGGCAACAGAAATGTTAAAAATAGGTATGGAATCTGACCTTGTAGAAATGATGGATAAAGTTTCAGAATACATTGAGCAAGAAATAGCAGAATCAATACAAAAGACTATAAAAGTATTACCAGAAATTACATATGTTTTCGTTGGTATAGTATTAGTATTCTTTGTAATTACAGTAATGGTTCCATTGATAGATGTATATATGGGTGGATTCTTGTTTGAAACAATACAATAAATGTAAAAAATGTCACTAAAATAGTGGCATTTTTTTGTATATGTGATATAATATTGGTGATTTTATGAGGTGTATATTATGAAGAATTTTTTAAGAACTATGTTAGTGTTGTTTGGAGCAACAGCTGTAATTTTGGTTTCTGCTATGTTATTAATAATTGCAGGAAAGATAACATTAAGCTCAATAGCTATAGGCCTAGGATATATATTGTCACATAAGATAATTAAAATAGTAGTAATAGCAATACTTTCAATATATGGATTATGCTCAGTAATAGCTATAGCATTTAGTGGAACTATTACAAGCGATTTAAAAGGTGGAATAATTTTACCACTTAAAGTTGGAGAAGTGCATATATCTAATCAGACATTTGAATCAATAGTTACTAACGTAGCTAAAAAATATGCAGGGGTAAAAACTGCAAAGGTTAATATTAAGATAAAAGAAACAGGAATTAATGTAGATTTATTTGCATACGTTTTGCAAGATACTGTTATATCAGATATAACAAGTAAACTACAAGAAGAGATAAAAGCTACAGTTTTAAAACAAACTACAGTAGCTGTTGAAACAGTTAATGTTAAAATAAAAGGTGTTTATACTTTAAACGAAAATAAAGAAGCTTAAGATAGGAGTAAAGTATGAAAAAGGATAGTTTTTTAGATTTTATAGTAAGAAATAGATATATAATAATCTGTGTTACTATTGTTTTAATACTAGCTGCTACAGGAATTATTAGAATGCTTATTGAAATACTATTTACAGTAGCATTAATAATTGGAGCAATATATTTAGGCAAGAGAATACAAGAGGATGATGAATATATATCTAGAGTATTTAAAAAGAAAAAAGATGAAATTAAATACACAGTAAAAGATGATGATAGTAAGGAGTAATGTATGAGCAGAAGAAAGGCTAGGGACATAACATTTAAATATATATATTCTACACTTTACGGTGAAAGTGAAGTCTCAGACGTACTTGAAAGTATTATAACTGCAGATGCTGATGAAATTTCAAATTTAGAAAGTGAAGAAAAATCGTATTTTGATAAAGTAACAACTGGAATTAAAGAAAAGTCGCAACAAATCGACGATATGATACTTTCTAAACTTAAAAATTGGACTATAGAAAGAATATTTAAAATAGATTTAGCAATATTACGTTTGGCAGTGTTTGAAATAATGTTTTATGAAGATATGCCACCAAAAGTTGCAGTTAATGAAGCAGTAGAATTAGCTAAAAAATATGGCAATGATGCATCATCAAATTTTGTTAATGGTGTATTAAGAGAAATAATAAAAGACAAGGGAATTTAAATGGAAAGTAAAAATATATTTTCAGTATCTAATGTAAATAAGTACATAAAAATGGTGTTCGATAAGGACCCGTTTTTGTCGTATGTAGCAATAAAAGGTGAGATAACAAATTTTAAAGCTCATTCATCAGGACATTTGTATTTTACATTAAAAGATGAAAGCTCTACAATAAAATGTGTAATGTTTAAAAGCGCAGCACAGAACTTAAATATTAAACTTCAAGATGGTGTGGCAGTAGTTGTAATGGGCTCGGTTAGTGTTTATGATGTTGGCGGCACATACCAAGTATATGTAAAGAGCATTACATTAGATGGTGTTGGAGAACTATTTGCTAAATACGAAGAACTAAAAAAGAAATTAGAACAAGAAGGATTGTTTGATTCGCAATATAAAAAGAAAATACCATTTATGCCAAATAGAGTTGGAGTTATAACTTCTCCAACAGGTGCAGTCATAAGAGATATAATAAATGTAAGTACTAGAAGATTTAGTAAGCCAAACATATTGTTATTTCCATCAGCTGTACAGGGCGAAATGGTAGCAAGTACTGTAATATCTGGTTTAAGATATTTTAACAGGACAAATTCAGTTGATGTAATAATAATAGCTCGTGGAGGAGGCTCGTTTGAAGATTTATTTGGATTTAACGATGAGAGCCTGGCACGAGAAATATTTGCATCAAAAATTCCAGTAGTGTCTGCAGTAGGTCACGAAACAGATTTTACTATCTCAGATTTTGTATCTGACTTAAGAGCGCCTACACCATCTGCAGCAGCAGAACTTGTATATCCATCAGAAATGGAAATTACATCAAAGTTAGACACTTTAAATTTAAGGCTTAAGTCTAGTATGTCTAACATATTAAATAGAAGGAAACAATATTTAGAAAGTATAACAAAAGGTAGACTTGAAAAAACGCCTCAAGATATGATAGCAAGATATAGACTTATGACAGATAATTATGAAAGACATCTGAGCCGGTGCAATAGATAAAATTGTCGTTGGTTGTAAGAATAAGTATGAAAAAGAAGTAGCTCTTTTAGATTCTTTAAGCCCACTAAAAACTATGCTTAGGGGATATAGTGTGGCTACAAAGGCTGATGGTAAATTAATTTCAAAAGTAACTGATGTTAATGTTGGAGATAATCTGGTTATACGAGTTACAGATGGAAATATAAACGCAAAAGTAGAAAGTATAGGAGGATAACTATGGAAAATACATTTGAACAAAGTTTAAAAGAACTTGAACAAGTTGTAGCAGAGCTTGAAAAGGGAGACTTAACTTTAGATAAGGCTATAGAAAATTTTGAAAAAGGTATAGAATTATCTAAGGTGTGTGGCAAAAAATTAGATGAAGCTGAAAAGAAAATAAACATTCTTGTAAAAAAAGAAGATAAAATAGAGGAAGAAACTTTTGTAGCTACAGAGTAGAATAGATAAGATTTACACATACTAATCTTAGGTGATTAATGTGAATAAAGAACAAAAAACAGACGCTTCTAATTCTAAAAAAGTGGATAAAGTAAAAGAAAACAAAGATATTAACAAAGACCACGAAGATTATGGTTATGATTTTGTACCAACTCTTGATGAATGGTTAAATATCGATGAGCAAAAAGAAAGAACAGAAGAACTAGAAGATATGAGTGATTAAAGATAATAGATATAATAAAATATTAAGGGGGATTAAAAATGAGTGAAGTTACAATGCAAGATTTAGTTGCACTATGTAAAGCAAGAGGATTTGTATTTCCGGGGTCTGAAATATATGGAGGACTTTCTAACTCTTGGGATTATGGTCCTTTAGGAATTGAATTAAAAAATAATATAAAGAAAGCCTGGTGGCAAAAATTTATTCAAGAAAATAGACACAATGTTGGTATTGAAGCGGCTATTTTAATGAATCCACAAGTTTGGGTTACAACAGGTCACGTTGGTGGATTTTCAGATCCTTTAATAGACTGTAAAGAATGTAAAACAAGACATAGAGCAGATAAGCTTATTGAAGAGTGGGCTCATGCAAATGGAACAAGTATTACAGTTGATGGTTGGGATGATGCTAAAATATTAGATTTTATGAAAGAAAACAGCATATCTTGTCCAAAATGTGGTAAATTTAATTTTACAGATATACGTAAATTTAATCTTATGTTCAAAACATTTCAAGGTGTAACAGAAGATGCCAAATCTGAATTATACTTAAGACCAGAAACAGCCCAAGGTATGTTTACAAACTTTAAAAATGTTCAAAGAGCTACAAGAAGAAAATTACCAATGGGTATTGGTATGCAAGGTAAATCATTTAGAAATGAAATAACACCAGGTAATTTCATATTCCGTACACGTGAATTTGAACAAATGGAACTTGAATTCTTCTGTAAGCCGGGAACAGACCTTGAATGGTATGAATATTGGAAAAACTTCTGTAAAGACTGGATTATAAACTTAGGTGTAAGAGAGTCTAAATTAAGAATGAGAGAACACAGTAAAGAAGAACTTTCTTTTTACTCTAAAGGAACAACAGATGTTGAATATGAATTTCCATTTGGTTGGGGAGAACTTTGGGGTATAGCAGATAGAACTGACTATGACCTAAAACGTCATATGGAAGCTACTAAGGAAGACTTAACATATACTGATCCTGAAACTAACGAAAAGTATATACCATACTGTGTTGAACCGGCTGTTGGTGTAGATAGACTATTACTTATGTTTTTATGTGATGCATATAACGAGGAAGTTGTAGGAGAAAATGATACAAGAGTAGTATTAAAACTACATCCATTCCTAGCTCCAGTAAAAGTAGCTGTACTACCGCTTTCTAAAAAATTATCTGAAAAAGCATATGATGTATATCTAAAACTTATAAAGAAATACAACTGTGAATATGATGAATCTGGAAGTATTGGAAAGAGATATAGAAGACAAGATGAAATAGGAACACCATACTGTATTACCATAGATTTCGATACATTAGAAGACAACACAGTAACAATAAGAGATAGAGATACAATGGAACAACAAAGGGTAAGTATTGACGAACTAGATAAATTTTTTGAGACTAAATTTGTAATTTAATATGTTAACAAGGCTGCACATAAAGTGCAGTCTTGTTATATGCATATTTGGGGGAATATAAATTTTCACTAACTTATGTCGAGTTCTGTCGCACGATTTTTGTTGACACATGCTAGTTCTCGTGGTATTTTATACTTAACATATCGATATGTTTTTTATTCTAGATTTTATTTCTTTCAAGAAAGATAATACTTCTGTATTATTTAACTTGGTGTCCCATAAGAAATTAAATAAACAAAATTGGATTTTTTTAAAATGAAATTATAGCCCTATACAAGGCCTTGTAAATAACAAGGAGGAACTTTTATGCAAAAAAATGAAGAAATATTACTTAAACCAAAGATTGATGTTGTATTTCACGCATTGTTTGGAAGAAATAATAATACATTATTAGAAGCAATGCTTAGCGACATTTTAGGAACAAAAGTAAAAATAATAGAAAACTTAGATAGACATTTAGATATATCTACTGCAAAAGAAAAACTAGGTGTAATGGATTTAAGAGTAAGATTTGAAGACGGAACATATTGTAATGTAGAAATACAGTTAAAACAATATAAATATGAAAATGAAAGGTTTTTATATTATCTTGCCAATACATATTCTAGACAATTAGAAAGAGGCGATGAATACAAAGAAATAAGCAAAACAATAAGCATAGTTATAGTGGACCATGAAGTAGAAGCTTTAAAAGGAATAGAAGACTTGAATGTCAGATGGCAGATGAGAGATAACACAACGGGTAGTAAAATATTGACAGACAGATTTGAACTTGCTATAATAGAATTACCAAAAGCAAAAAGAATATATGGAAAAGACGAGAATAATCTAATAAGTCAATGGATGATGTTTTTGGATGATCCAAATAGCAAGGAGGTCTATGAAATTATGGATAAGAACGAGAATATAAAAAACGCAAGAAATGAATTAAAACAAGTGAGTGGAGATTATGAACTAAGAAGAATAGCAGAACTAAAAGAAAAGTATATAAGGGATGAGGCAGCTGCACTAGAGTTTGCGTTAGAAAAAGGACACAAAGAGGGTGTTGAACGTGGACTTAAAGAAGGGATTGAACAAGGGATTGAACAAGGGATTGAACAAGCTACGGAAAAGATAGTTAAGAAAATGCTAGAAAACAATATGGAGAAAAAAGTTATATCACAAATCACAGGACTATCTATTGATGAAATTAATAAGATTGTTAATTAAGAAATAAGGGGTAGTTGTTTTTGAACTAACCCTTATTTAATGCCTAAAATAACAAATAATTTATAAATATACTTCCATTTTAAAAAAATATGTAATATAATCATTGTGAGGTTATGGAGGTTATCTATGGAAAACTATGAAGAACTAAAAAAATATGTGAATATATTATTAGTTGATGATGATTTAGATTATATACAAGTTACAGCATTCTTCTTAAAAAGTAAAGGATATAATGTTGATGTAGCAACAAGTGGAGCTGATGCTATAAATAAAGTTAGTAAAGGTGATGTTCACGTTGTTCTATTAGATTATTATATGCCAGAACTTACAGGTGAAGATGTAGTAAATAAAATACGTGAATTTAATGATAGAATAATAATAATATTACAAACTGGATTTGCTGGGCAACAACCACCAGAAGAAACTTTGAAAAGACTTAATATACAAAATTATCACGACAAATCTGATGGTGTTGAAAAATTGTTATTACAAGTTACTTCTGCAGTTAGAATATTTAACCAACAAAACTTAATAGAACTTTCTAAATATAGAGTAAATGCTATAGGCAAACTTGTAAAAGGAATTGCAGAGGAATTAAAAGCACCACTTCTTTCTATAGAAGCTAGTATGGAAGCAACAAAAGTATTGGTTGAAAGTATTAAATCTAAAACTGGTGATGATGCATACCAAAAAATGAATAATGCGTTTGTAAATAGTAAGTTTCAAATGGAAAGAATAAATAAGATATGTAAAACTATAATTCATCAAGTTGAGGATGATGGTAAAAAAGTTGGTATTACAGTTGCAGATATTGTAGACACATTGAAGTTAATGATAATGAATGAATTAAAACTTTCAGGAGTAATACTACAAGAAAATATAGCTGTAAATCAAGAATCATACATATATGGTAAAGTTGACGATGTAATATTTATACTTTGTGAGCTAATCCATAAAATATTAGAGGTTTCTAGTAGTAAGGATAGTATTGAGCTTGGTTTAAGAGAAAGCGATACAGCTTGGTATATTTCATTAACTAGTGAAAAAATCCATTTTATTGAGAAGACTAAAGTATTTTTAATTAAGAATATTATAAGCAGAATGGAAGATATAGAATTTGAAGAAATTTCTAACCAATATGTTATAGAGGTTAAAAAAGATGGAGGTAAAAAATAATGGAAAATAAAAAGACATTAGGAATAGTATTAATTATAATAGGTATATTATTTATAGCATTAGGAGCTTGGGCTGGTATGCCAAAAACTACAACAAAAACCCCATCAATATATAACGAACAAAATAATACAAATACACAGGTAAATGATGTAACAGATTCTATATATGAAGAAAATGTTAATGTATATACTGAATCGAATGAACAAGAATCAACAAGATACATATATTAAAAGCAAGGTGCATAAGCACTTTGCTTTTTGCTAAATAATTAAAACTAGTATAAAATTTAGTATATATTTCTATTGGAATTATACCAAAAATAGTGTATAATATATATGTATGGGGGTGTAATGGTTTCGACGACTTTCTTAAAGTACAGATAGCGAGTAGTGGATGGCTGCTTTGGCCACTTAAAAAAAGCAGATTTTAAAATTAAACGCTGATAATAGATTAGCAATGGCTGCCTAAGTTATGGCGCCTGTCTATATTACTTTTGCCGTAGGGGTTATATAGGCATCGATTATACGGCTAACAAAGTTATCCTTGCTATTAGGATAATGGGTATTTAAATAGCTACCAAGTATAAGTTTTGTATTTATTACGAGTATGAGGGAATGTTTAAATAAATACTGCACTCGGAGAAGTTTGTATGTATATAGATTTTCGGACACGAGTTCAATTCTCGTCACCTCCACCATATTATTAGTAAACTCGAAATACATTTCGGGTTTATATTTATTTTAACAGTAAAAAATAACAAATAATAAAACAAAACAATAGTAGATTTCATATATTATATAATGGAGGTAGAAAAAATGAATTCAGATTATTGTTTTGGAAACACATTATATAATTACTATGGTAATTGTGGTATGAAGTCTATTCAGTACAATATAGTCGCACCTGAACAGTCGCAAGACAAGCAACCAGGATTAGAATATTTAATGACGCCACGACCAATATTTAATAACCCTAATTACATAGGAACAGGTAAACTAATGAATAAAGTTGCTATTATAACAGGAGGAGATAGTGGACTTGGCCGTGCTGCTGCTGTTGCATTTGCAAAAGAAGGGGCAAAACTTGTAATACCATATTATGATGAACACGAGGATGCAGAAGAAACTAAAAAATATATAGAATCAATGGGTAGTGAATGTTTATTACTTAGTGGAGATATAGCAGATGAAAAATTTAGTAAAAAAATAGTAGAAGAAACATTAATGAAATTTGGTAGAATAGACATACTTGTCAATAACGCAGCTGTACAGTATCAACAAGATGATTTAACTTGTATAGAAAAAGAACAGTTCGACAGAACTATGAAGGTAAATGTTTATGGAATGTTTTATTTAACTAAAGAGGTGTTGCCACATTTAAAATCTGGTTCAAGCATTATAAACTTAAGCTCGGTTACAGCATTTTATGGAGAACCTCAACTTATAGACTATGTTACAACAAAAGCTGCAATAGTAGGTTTTACAAGGTCTTTGGCTCGAAATCTTGCTTTAAGAAATATTAGAGTAAATGCTATAGCTCCAGGATACTTTTGGACACCGCTCCAACCAGCCTGTTGGGTAAAGGAGAGAATACCATCACTTGGTGCAGATGCTCCAATGGCAAGAATGGCAATGCCTTATGAACTTGCTCCAACATTTGTATTTTTAGCATCAGATGATTCTAGTTATGTAACAGGTCAAGTTATTCATAATAATGGCGGGCAAGTAATGGGGTAAATAATTTGTATACAAAGAGTAGAAATAATATTCTACTCTTGTTTTTGTATTTTTCTTAATGTATAATAGGGATGTAAGAGAGGTTAAGAATATGAAAGGTGTATCTGTAAATTTTGAAGGATTAACATATTATGTAACAAATGAAGAATTAGAAGGAATAAAACAACAAGTATTAGCTGCACATGATGCTATTGAAAATAGAAGTGGTGCAGGAAGAAGTATGCTTGGTTGGAAGGACTTACCTGAAAATATTAAAGAAGAAGAAATAAAGAAAATAAACGAAGCTGCAGATAAGATAAGAGCAAATTCGCAAGTTTTAGTAGTAATTGGAACAGGTGGTTCATATCTTGGTGCCAGAGCTGTAATAGAGATGTTATCTGACTCGTTATATAATCTTCAATCAGATACAAAAAGAAAAGGACCACAAGTGTTATTTATTGGTAATAACCTAAGTGGCAAATATATGAGAAGCCTAATAGAATATATAGAAGATAAAGATGTATCTGTAAATGTTATATCTAAATCTGGAACAACATTAGAACCAGCAGTAGCATTTAGAATATTAAAGCTATTTATGGAAGAAAAATATGGCATAAGTGGTGCGGCAGAAAGAATATTTGTAACAACTGATGCTGAAAAAGGTGTATTAAAGCAGATTGCAGATAAAGAAGGATATGAAACATTTGTAATACCACACGATGTTGGTGGTAGATATTCGGTATTATCCCCAGTAGGACTTTTACCTATTGCAGTTGCTGGAATAGAAATTGAAGACTTACTTGATGGAGCACTTTTTGCAAGACATATGTTTAATGTAAGAAAAGTAGAAGAAAATGACTGCTATAAATATGCTGCAATGAGAAATATATTATATAACAAGGGGAAAGATATAGAAATAATGTCGGCATATGAACCAAGTATGCAATATTTTATAGAATGGTATAAACAACTATTTGGTGAAAGTGAAGGAAAAGATGGTAAAGGAATATTCCCAGCAGGAGTTACATTTACAGCAGACCTTCATTCTATGGGACAATTAATTCAAGATGGAAAAAGAAATATATTTGAAACTGTTTTAAATATAGAAGTAGATAAAAGCTTTATACGTGTACCAGAAGTGATAGGTAGCATGGATGGTTTGGATTATATTGCCAATAAACCACTTGAAGATATAAATAAAGTTGCAGAAAAAGCAACTTGTATGGCGCATATGGAAGGCGGAGTTCCAATAATAGAAATAAATATAAAGGAACTTACACCATACAATGTAGGACAATTAATATTCTTCTTTGAAAAAGCCTGTGCAATAAGTGGATATGTTTTAGGCGTAAATCCATTTGACCAACCAGGTGTGGAAGAATACAAGAAAAGAATGAAACAAATGCTAAATAAAGAGGAAGATTTGTTGTAAACGGGAATAAAATACAAAACAATATATGTCGGGGGAGCTAGGAAGGTTATGAATGAAGGGAAAAATTGGAAAGCTCTCAAAAGAAATTATAAATATTTTAAAATTGGATTATGAAGAAATGCCTATTATATTAGGAGAGTCTAATATAGAACATATGAAAAACAAACATTATGATGATTACGTTAAGTATGGAAAAGATATAAAAGGAATTATAAATAGTCCAACATACGTGGCTAAAAACCCTAAACAAGGTTCAATTGAATATATAAAAGAATACAAGGTAGACAATGATTTAGTGCTTGTGGCTGTAAGAATGAGTAGAAGCAATGTCATGTTTGTAAAAACAATGTTTATAATGTCGGAAAGAAAAAGAACATATACTTGAGAAAAGGATATGCTAAAAAAATAGTAAATCACCTTGAAAAAATTAATAATGTATGATAAAATTAGTTTAACATATAATAGTAAAGAAAGTTTCTGAGGACGGAACAGGCAACCGTCACCCATGGTTAGGAGATGTGGAAAGGTCAACCCACCTAAACTTTCTTATGTTAGTGTATAGACTAGAAGTATATTCTAGTCTATATTGCTATATAGATATAAATAAAGGAAATAATATGATAAACATTCTAAAACGTGGAATAAATTCAAATGTGTTAAAAACCATAGCATTAATTGCTATGGTTATTGACCATATAGGATTTTATTTTTCACCTGTACTTCCAAATACTATTTATACTATATGTAGATATATAGGAAGAATTGCAATGCCAATATTTGTTTATTTACTAGTACAAGGATTTTTTCATACTAAAAATTTTAAGAAGTACATAATTAGGATTGGGATACTTGCAGTCATAACTCAAATACTAATAACAATACTTATGATTATTAATATAAAACTTTTGCCAGACTATACGGCAGCAAAGCAAATATATACGACAGGAAATATATTGTTTACATTTGTATTAAGTTTAATAACTTTAAAGCTATTGTATGAAGATATATTAATTAAAAGATGGGACTATAACAAAAACTTATCCTTAAAGATAATAGCTATAGTAATTATAGTAATAGGCAGCATACTGCTTCCAATAGATTATGGAGTGGAAGCTGTTATATTAAGCATATTATTCTATTGCATAGAAAAATTCAAA
>JAZSRF010000048.1:0-15228 GCA_045538335.1 Clostridia bacterium
AAAAAATAATATATACTAGATATATACAAAAAAATGTGTATATTTATACACATTTCATTATCTATTAATATGAATTCTAGCCTATAATTTCAACCTTTATTTTCTCTTTTTCAAAATTTATTTTCTTTATATATACTAAAACTTTTTGTCCGTATTCTATTCCGCTTATATGTTCTGACATTGCAACTAAATTATTCTGAAGCTCAATAAACATACCGCTTTTTGTTCTACTTCTAACAACTCCATCTACTATGTCTCCCTCTTTAAGTTTTTTTACTTTATCTGCAAATGTTCCCATAGCATCTTTTAATGATAACTCTATCCTTCCTGTATCTTTATCAAACTTTTTAACTACACATTGAACTCTCTGGCCAATCTTTAACTTTTCCGATGGATTTTGAATTCTAACAACAGAAATTTCATCGATTTTAACTATTCCCGTTACTCCTCCACCGACATCCACAAAAGCCGCATAATCTGTTAGACCTCTAACAACGCCCTTCAATTTCATGCCAGGCTTTAAATTCATATACATCCAACGTCTCACTTTCAGTTCCAATTCTTTTCTAGAAAGTATAATTTGTTCTATTTCGTTGTCTTTTATAACTATGTCTTTAATACAGACTTGCATTATTTTTCCTTTTTTCTTCATACAAAGTTCAGAATCAACAAGACCATTATCCTGTACTACACAAGAAACTTCTTCTCTTGGTATTATACCTAGATTTCCCGCAAATAAACAAATTAAATTGTAGTCTGCATCTACTTGTTCAATATATGCTTCAAAGGCTTGCTTAGTTTTTTGTGCCTCTTGCAATTGTTCTAATGTGTACTTTTTTGTTTTTTTCATCTCGTTTTCTCCTATTTCACAATTTTAAAATTTTTAGACCGTAAATTTAAAACCATTAATAATATCTAAACTTACGATCTATTTTGTAACTATAACTTAATTTTATATATTAATAATGCTATTTGAACTAATCCGCAATATATTGCAAGCCACATATCTTTGTCTCTTTTTTGATTTCTTGAAATCAATGATAAAATCCAAAAAATCACTATATCTATTGTTGCCGTAAAATAGTATACTATAGCAATGTGTGAAAAGCTTTCTATCTCTCTATATATAGGTATATTAAACTCATATCCCATTGCAGCCATAAATAGCACTACATTAATCCATTCAAATATAATTGCTATTTTCCATAAAACTTTAACAAACCCATCATTATTATTTTTTCTCAAGTTTTTCAACCTTCTCTCTAATCGCCATATTCTGTTTCTATATTGAATGCTAATAGTACTTTCCTGTCTTCTCTTACAGTATATTTAAACATCATTGTAGCTATAACATATTCTTCTGGATAAGAAGATAACGGATTTTGAAGTTGTTCTATACTCGTTGGGCCTATTGATTCTAAAATATCAATATATGCAACATATGTATTTTCCTGTTCATTATATGCAGTTTTGTTATAACTATATATTTTAGCATCTCCGCCCTGAGTATTTGTTGGAATATATATATATTCATTTACAAGTTTAAGTTCCGTATCTCCAATATTTATATCCTTTATGTCAAATATAAAATCAACATATTTTTTAACATCTTCATATTTTGCAATTGAAATGTCATTTTCCGCATCATAAGTTATTCTTTCCTTATAACCTTCGAGTGTTTGCATATATGCTAATGCAAATCTAATCATAGCTTCCGGCTCTATTGAACCATTTACTAAGTTATTCGAAATAGTTAAATATTTGTGTGCGCTCTTAAATAAATATTTTTGTTGTTCTTCGTTAAGTTTTTCGTTTATCTTAGCATTCTTTTCAGGTAATGTTACTACTATAATAGCTATAATAAATAGTAACAATGAAATTATTATTAGTAATTTACCTAAATTTTTTCTACTAATCGCCATAATACACCTCATAATTAGTTATAAAATTGAATATAATCTATTCTATATTTTATTATTAACTATCATAATCATTTGAATAATAGTGCATCCATCCAACTCTAGTTCCAAGAGGTTTACCGCATTTCTGCATATATTCACTTATACTTAAAAACGAAGAAATTACATACATATCATTACCACCACCAGGAGTATATGTAAATATGCCTACTTTAGATGCTGTACAACCTATTGAGCCTCCACCACGATTACCTTCTAGCACTGTTATAGATGTAACATTTCCATTATCATCCTTTCCTACTGCAGCCACTAATCCTGTGTGATCTCTAGAACCCGGAGGTGCTGGAGACCATTTAAATAATACTATATCTCCGCACTTGAATCTCATTGTATGTTCCCATATGTTCTGGCTGCCTTGTAACGCTTCCTGCCCTAACAGCATAACACTTATTATCAACAATGTCGTAAAAACCAGGAACGTCATATTTTAAACAATATCTTCTAAATGAACCACAAGCAGAAAATGCTACTGGTACGCCAGCTTTTCTCATATTATATGTTACAAACATAGCACACCATTCATCTTGCCAAAAAGTACCAGTATCATCAACAGCCATCATATATGCAAGATTTTTTCCATCAAACTGACTACCAAAAGTTATTATTGATGTATTTAATTCGCCAGCCAAAACAAAGTTCCTTGCAGACGCTCCTCCATTTAAACCATATGTCTGCGAACAAAATGTATTTATAGTATCAATTGCTATTGCTACATCATCTTCTGTATAATTCCAGTCGTTTTCTTCAACAACTTTTTTGAAAATCCATTGATATCTTGTTTTTTCTTCATATTCTTCTATTGAAGAACTTACATATTGTAAAGTATCTGTCCATATTGTTATATCTCTCATATAATATGCTATTACTTTTGCTTGTAGTTCATGAGTGTGATTTATATTTTCTGTTACATCTTTACATCTTTCAACGTCATAGCACTGTCCACGGGCACAAATCCTCTCTGTTCCACATACCCTCTTAGTACGAGTTTCCGTAGACTCATATGTAGTAGTTTTTGTTGTTTCATATCTATCACCCTCAGCTTGAGGAGCTCTTTCTGTTTCACCTTGTTCTACTTTAATTGTATATGACTGATTTATAATGTAATCATATGCATATCCCTTAGTTACTACACCTACATAATCTGAATCAACTTTATAATAAAGTCCTAACAATGATTTTACTGCATTTATAGCATCATCTACAAGTTTCTGAATAGCTTCTATAAAATTAGATATAACATCTTTAAGCCATGCCCATAAACCTTGTCCTTTACTAGCTTGTTCTACTCTTTCGTTATATTGTGCTTCTGTTAAATTTTCCCAGCTACCGTTATCTACTTTTACTCTATAAACTTTATCGACCCTTTCGTCTCCTCTTTTATCTTCTGTGACTGTAAGTAGTTGATAAACTGTCACTTCCATCCTGCATTCATCAGATGTAACATAATAATCATATATTTCATTAGCTAACTTCATATCACCAGTTGCAACATACGTAGCATAAATTTCCAAAAACGATGGTAAATATGGACGTGCTAAATCTATAGCTTCATTTACTCCTAATACGTAGGCTTGGGCACTCAATTTATTATTACTATAATCTATGGCTGGATCTAACGGCAATTCTAAATAAGAACACGTTCCATCCTCAAAGAAATGAAATCCTGGAGTTAACCAGTCACTTTGTGTTTTAACTGTACTCTCATTTAAACTATCTGGTCTACCATCTATCCAAGTATCTACATATACTCCAAATTCTGATACATTCCTTAATTCTGATAATTTATATACTCTCTTCCATTCAATGTTATTAAATGCTTTCTTTTCTATCTTTAACCATTTAAATATATTCCATGCTTCTACAAAATCCTTAATTATTGTTTTATCTATAAGCTGTTGGAATAGTTTTTCAATCTCTCCAATAAAGCTTTGATCGTCAACGTATCTTGCAGCATCATTAACCTCATTAACTATATCTAAAAAACTTGAACCGCGAATGCGAGTTTCCAAAATACAACCACTCTGCTATTTTATAATCTACTACAAATCCCGCTATGTCCAAATCTGTTTTTCTTATTAGTGGTTCTGCTTTAAAACTTATAGAACCATTACCTATTCGATAACCTGTATTCATAAAATCATTACAGCCATTTTCTGATTCAAAACATGCAATTGCTTCTTGCATAAATTCCATTTTATCATACGATTCACCTTGTATTAATACTATTATAATAAATAATATTAATAATATAATGGCTATAGGAAATAATAGCGGTGCAGCTTTTCTTAATTTTCTAAGAGTCTTTGTGTCTACACCATTTTCCGCATTTTTCTCATCACGTTTTTTTTGCCATTTTTTAAATGCCACTATAGCGGCTATCGCTGCCTCTATTGCAAGAGCAATCCAACCAGCAACGGGTATAGCTGCTTGAGCGGCAGCCGCTCCGCTCGTAGCGGCCGCGCTACCTGCATGTGTTGCAGCTTGCGTTCCTGCTTGTTTAGCAGCTTCTTGTCCACCTTTTTTTGCAGCCTCTTGTCCAGCTTGTTGAGCTACGGTTGGATTATTACTTTTAGCTACATTTCTGTCTCTTAAAGACTTATCGAAATCTCTTGCTTGGTTATGCTGTGAGGGATCATTCTCTTTAGTAGACTTTGCCCTTCTCTCTTTATATTTGTCATACTTTTCTTTTAGGTCTTTTGCATTATCATAAGCATCTTGTATGGCATCGCCCTCATCATAGTCATCATATTCTTCGTAATCTTCTTCAAAATCATCATTCATAGATAATAATCCCCCCTTTCTATATTTTTATTATATTTTATATCCTATATTCTATATCTGTTGTACCTTGTATTCCAGAATATACTATATCTTTTAATACTAAATTATTATAAGATAAATAATCCATACTATCTTCAATTGGGAATACTGCTGTAAAATTCCTTCTATCTCCGAAATCCAATTTTATTTTTGATGTAGATAATGTTGTCATTATTGGTCTTTTTACCATAGATTGTCCATTAACTAACAATATTGCACTAGCTAACGAATTATTATTTATTGTAATTTCCTCACCATAATGATTTGTTAGTTGAAATCTATATTCTACACTATTTACATATCTTACTTGTTCGTAAATATCTAATCCTACACTGTTTACAGTATCGTTATAAACATTCTCTTTATAATCTATAAATTTATCAAATGTTATAGTATAGTTTTCTGGTGAAATTTCCCTTACTATAATATTTAATGAATATATCTCATTTACAACCTTTAAATCTAAATAATATACATTGCTATAACCAGCTATCATATAGGTGTTTGAATTAACTAGCTCTAATCTTTTTCCTAGTACAGATTTACTGTCTAAATATTTTTGCATATCATTATTATCATATCCATTAAACTCAAGATAATCTTCACCTACTAAAGATAATATTGTATTTATATCTTTTTTTATGAACATCTCAGATATTTGATTATAATATTTATTTAACATATCTACTTCTTGAATATTAACATTCTCTACTATACCAACTTGATACTCCGGCTCTTTTTCTACTTTTGGAGTCCATATAAATACTAAAGCTATTATTGAAAATATAATTACAAGAACTACACCTATTATAAATAATATTATTAATTTTCTTTGTTTTTCATAATCTAACATTAGTTTCTCCTTACTTTATAAAAGCAAATTGGTAACTGGTTTGTTTACTATTACCTAGCTCCATCAACATATACTGTTGCATACCACTTACATCTAATTGTAATAAATATGATTCGTTATATATGTACACGTTCTTTAATGTACATACTTTATTATCATCTACCAATCCTTTTAATTTACTAATAACTTCTTCTTTTGTATATTGTTCATTATAATCATCTAAATATAAATTATATACTTCGTTATATCTTTGCTGTTTACAGCCTTCAATCAAATTATTTAAACAAGCTTCTATATAATAATACCTAGAATAGCTTGTTAATATTTTACTGTCTACAGTTACTAATACAATTTCTTCTGATGTTAGTAAATCTTTTTCTTCAAAAGCCGTTGTAATAATACTAATCAAGCTATAAACTATCCCAAAGACAAGCATTAGAATTAACACTATTATAAATACTGTTTTTGCTTTTTCCATAATAATCTCCTTTATTGATTATCTATATCTCTATCTATATGTCTTAATTCTCTCTTCATCGTATCCGAGAAGACATCTCCAATTCCTTCAAATTTTTTCGCAATTTCTTTTCCCACTGCCACTGGATCGATATATAGTTTTTTATCTATTGCATTATCAATTGTTTTTTCTACAACTGTTTTTTCTCTTATAATCTTTTCAGAAGGCGTATATCCTAATCTCTCTCCATCTTGTTTTTCGTGCTCGTAGAATGTCTTCCTATCTTTATCCGCTGCTTTAGCACCAACTTTTTCCGTTGCCCAATCCAGTCCTTTGGTTATTACACTACCTTTAGTTAAAACGTCTACTAAATCATCATCTAATCCCAAGCCTATTCCCGCACCTGCTGCTATATTCGCTACTGACATCGTAGATGCTAAAGCTGCAGATTTGAAATCTGTAATTGATTTTGCGTGTTCCTCTTCGGCCTGTCTTATTTGCTCACCAATAGTCATGTTTTTGTTTTGAGTATTAGATGTGATTGGACTGCTTGCCTTGTTAATTGCTTGTTGTACTACGTCTTGCTTATCTCCTAAATTATTACCTTGTTTTACATTAGTACCTTCTTTACCATATACCCCTTCACGTCTTGCTTGCATAGCAATTTTCATCTGCCTTGAATACTCTGCCGTATCTCCTCTATGTTTAGCATCTCGTGCCGCTGACATAGCTTGTTGATAAGTATCATTAGAGCTTCGTTTTTGTGCTTTCAACGTATCTAATGTTTTTGCACTTGCTTGTCTTCTTTTTGCCGCATCGCGCATTTTTGGAGCATTATCTTTTATAGCTTTGCCGGCAACTTCTAATCCTTTTACCGCTCCTAAAGCTTTAAGCATTCCTTTTCCGCCGTCTTTTAAACTTCCAGCTAAACTATCTCCAATTCCAAACAATGACTTAATCAATTTCTCTAATTTAACAAGTCCTGTTGTAAGAACTATTGTTACTATACCTACCTGCATAGCGTTTAAATTGTAAATACTCCACGTACTTTGTGCATATAATTTCGCTAAAATTTGTAATACTACAACCATATATGCTGCATGAATAGACTGCATAAAAACCGTAACTGAAAAATTCTGTAACCAATTTTTAAATATAGTAGATTGTTTGCCTGTGGATGCTGTTATTGTATCTGCGGCAACAATTAAAGGTGAAACAATACCTAGTAATATACACATAAATACTCTTTTTATATATGAACCTATTACTGTAAGAGTTTGTCCAATAATTATAAAACCGACTATTGACGCTGTAATGTCTCCCCCTATACTCCTAGTCAAATTTGATAAAAATATTCCAAAATACCCTTTAACGTTAAAGCCACCATCGCCTCCCCACAAGGATGCTACACCTTTAAACAATTCTGTTAATGCTGAACCAAATATAGGAATAGCTTCCGTTACATAGACTGGTATTGACAATTCACTCTTGCTCGCTACGCTATATAAAAGTGCAACAATATACTCATTTATATAAAATATACCTGCCAATATCCATTTTAAACATATTAATATCAAAAAACCAGTAACCCATTTCAGTGCCGTTTCCTTATATTGTGCCTTTTTTGATGCTATCGATGATAATGCCATCTTTAATCCCGTAATCATCGCCGCAACTATAAATATTGCTATAGCCACTGTTTGAAAAGAAGCAAATAAATTTGATAACACTGTCTCCATAGCACCAGTTAACGAATAGTTAGAAGGATTCACAAAATTGGCATCAAAAAACGCGAACCTATTAAATACTATACTATCAGGCATAGGAAGCATAAATAATTCCGTACCTTTAGCTATTGTTAAACCAAAAAAAGTATTTAAAATAATAAACATAGCAAGTGTTAAAGCGTTTATAAGTGCTGTTATTGTAGCAAAAACCCCAGACGCAGCTGCACCAGCCAAAATCTCTACTAGTTTTTGAATTCCTGCTGTGGCTGTGTCTGCAAATTCCTCTAATACGTTGTTATTTCGACTATCCGATACAGAGCTTTCGTTCCCATTGTCATTAATAGTAATTGCCGCATTAACATTATTCACAACAAAGCATACTGCTACAAGAATTATAAACAATAGTAATATTTTTTTGTATTTATTTTTCATCTTCAATCGTTATCACTCCATTTTCTATTATTTATTCATTTCTGCTAATTTAGATAAGTTTGTTTCAACGAATTGGAATTCTTTTTGAGTTGGTTTTATTGCTATTATTGCCGACTCTTGTCCTATTTTTAATAATCCTTCTCCTCTTACGCAAGTAAGTAAGAAGTCCGTCTCACCTTCACTTAACTTAAATACTTCTCTTAAGTAACCTATTTCAGATTTATCTTGTGCCAAGAATAATTTTATTTCTGAAGAAGTTAAAACAGCTTGTGCTTCTTTCTTCTCATAGAAATCTTGGAATTTTTGAGATACAACCGCAAGTGATACGTTTCTCTTTCTAGCACGTCTTGCCATTGTATTTAAGAATTGTACTGCCTCTGGATAATCTAAAAGCATCCATGCTTCATCGACAAGTACTCTTTTCTTTCTAGCTTTACCTTTATTTTCACTATTCTTTTTAACGTATTTTTCCCAAACCCAAGAAAGTAATACTTGTTGTGCAAGTGGTCTTGCAAATTTTTCTTCAAGTTGAGATATGTCTATATTTATGAACAATGAACCATCTAATAAATCAAATGTAGATTGACCATCAAAATATGCCATCTGTCCGTCATATTTTCTACAGTATTGTTTCATAACCTTTGTTAAATAGCTGTAGTGGTATTGGTAATCACTATTATCGTTTTCTTTTGCCTTTATAAGAAGTCTTTCATACCAAGAACCTATTGTAGGCATTAGCTTTCTCTTTCTTCCTAATCCAGCATTTTCTTCTATTTCCCCATTTTCATCATCAAGAATTTGTGTTGTTTGCTCATCATCAAATAAGCTGTCTACGTTGCTATTTATACCTAGCTCAGCATATTCTTCAGCAACAATTTCTCCAATGATTTGTTTAGTTAATTCGTTAACTTCTGTACTTCTTGTAGAACCTCTTGCCATTGTTAATAATACTTGTGTTACGTCTTCAACTTTATTTTCTATATTTACTACGTATTTTTCTCTACCAGTAATTTCATCTTTAACTATTTCCGGTTCAACGTCAAATATGTTAATAATCTTATCACTTGTAGGGCTTATTGTAATATTAAATCCACAAAGAGCTTCAGCAACTACAACATATTCACCTTCAGCATCAAGTACTAAATTTTCTATTCCC
Organism: Clostridia bacterium; assembly: GCA_045538335.1. GTDB lineage: Bacteria > Bacillota > Clostridia > TANB77 > CAG-465 > UMGS1649. The sequence continues at coordinate 9,425 of JAZSRF010000048.1, forward strand.
ATAAGAGCTGCACTTCTTGCCATTATAGTTTTTATTGTAACAGATTTACCAGAACCAGATTTACCAAAGATAACCATATTGTAGTTTGTTAAAGAGTTGTGGAAATTATCAAAAATTATTGGTAATCCTGTTTGTTTATTTATTCCTATTGGTACCCCTGTGTCGTGGCCAACTTCTGAAGTTACAAATGGGAACACTGTTGCCATAGAACCTCTATCAAAAGTATGCTTTCTTTTTACCAAATTAGTATTTAGTGGTAAGTTAGATTGGAATGCTTCTTCTTGTATAGCCCATGCAGCTTTTAATCCTATCATACTCTTAGAAGCTTCAATAGATAATAGTTCTGACATTTTATCTAAATCTGCTTTTGAATATGCAAATAAAGTTGAAATCATTGTCGCTTCAAATAATTTATTATAACCAGCCGCTATTTGATCTCTCAGTGCTTCAGCTTCTGCTTGTTTTATAGCAAGTACTGATTCTCTGTTTATATCACCTCTGTCTTGCGCAACTAATCTTTCAGATTGTATTTCTACTATAGTTCTGTTAAGATCGTTTTGCGAAACTGTTTCAGGTATAGGTGAAATATATACAGATGTATTTATATCTCCAAAATTATATATATCCGAAAGGAAATATGGAAATGTTGCTTGTCTTGGTAATGTAGTTATATAAAAACTACGTGCAAAACGAGAAACTTTTGAGAATATCTCTAAATAATCATAGTGAGATGCATCTACCCCAGAAGGAGATATTAAATCTTTTAAATTTGATTTATTTATCTCTATTAAACTTTGTTGTTCCTCTGTAGCAACTATCATTTCTTCTTGACTATTTTGATTGTTATTATTTTTCTTCATTTGTTTCCTCTCCTTCCTTAGTTGTTTCCATTATTTCTTCATCTTGTTTTTCTGCATTTTCTAATTCTGCCTTAGCCTTTTTATCTTCAATCGCTTGAACTCTAGCCCTTCTGTTTTCTTTTATTGTGTTTTTTAACTCTTTCTTAATATTTTCATCTACAGCAGATTTATCTATTATTTTAAGAGCTCTTCTGTCTATTTCTTTTTGTACAGCTTCATTACTTTCTTCTTCTGTAACAATAAGGCCCTTTTCTATCGCTTGTTGAACTGCTTCTTCGACTCTTAATCTACTTTGTCTATTTAACTCTTCATCAAGCATTTCTTGTTTCTTTTTCATCACATCTTCACTTGAAGTATATAATCTAAATACACCTGATTCTAATGCATCTTTTATATTTAAAGTATTAGCATCATCTTTGTTAAATGAAACATATACAAGTTGTGCTAATTCGTTTGATGTTAAAACTTTACAATTTACAGAGCAAGCAACTAATGAACCGATAATACCTTGCGCTCTTGTATATAATTCTCTATAACATAAATCCTCATATTCTTCTTTAGTGAACTTCTCTGTTGTTGCAAGTTCAGATTTATTATATGAAAATACGATATAGAAATTTCTTTGTAGCATATACTTGTTAAGTGCCATTCTTTCAACGTATCTTGTAATATCCGAAACATATTCTGCAATATTAGTATATTTAATCTTTTCATTTTTCATATAATCTATTTCTTCCTGTGTAGAATCAACATCATCTTCCACTTCATTGTACTTTGCAGCAACCTCATTTTGTTTATCTACAAATTCTTTTACTCTCTCTTTATACTTCTTTACATTATCTGTAAGATCTATAGATCTAGTTTGCACATATAATTGTATTGGGAATTTTAATGTGTTTAAAAACATTATAAATCCTTCCTCAACTGCCATTTGCTCTATTTCAGACATAAGATTATAATTTATTCCCTTACATTGAATTACCATAGTATATCTTTCGCCATTATTTTGATAAATCATATCATTAGCTATTTTATCAAATTTAATAAAACCGCTCATATCATGTTGTTCTACAACCTTTTCTGGTTTTTTTACACCTCTTAAAGCTGTATCTTCAGTATTGTTAACTTGCCCCGTCGCTCTTGATTTTTCCTTATTTTTGTTCTTGTCATATAGTAAATATATACCTACTACAAGAAGCATTACTCCAAATATTACTATTCCTGTTACACCTTGTCCCATTGTTTCTTTCCTCCCTTACGATAAACGTATATTTTTTTTCTCTTGTTAAATGTTATGGTTCGCCACACAATGTCTCCTAATTGCTCCCCACCTGCTTTTCTTAATTTCCCCATAGCTGGTGAATCTGGTATCTTTAATGTCATCATCGCAAATCCTATTGCTGCAAATATAACAATCGAAACAATACCTGCAACCTTAAATCCCATTGACGCCAATATCATATACGGAATTATTCCAATAAGACCAAACGCCACTGTTGATATTAATGATTTTACTGTAAATATATATAAAATCCTTGATTCACCTTTTGCACTTCTGGGAACATTATAAGTTTTTCCCATAAACTACCTCCTATTATTCCTAATAAATATACCATAAATGCAAAAATATCGCAACAAAAAATTGCGATATTCAGTGTTTTATTTATTATTTTATAAAAACGTTGTTTGTTTGTAATATTTTTGTAATATTCAACCCCAATTACACTAGAGAACGCCTTCTCCAATGTCGATTATAAAGTCTACAACTTTTGATGCCATAAATACAAAAGTTATTCCCAAAACAACTCCTACCATGCTAGTTTTCATTTGAGATTTGCCTTCAGCAGAAGCAAACATATATTTCAATCCCATATATAGGATTCCACCAAATGCTGTATATCTAACAACCATATTGATAGTTCCTATTATTTTTCCCGAAATTGTACTCCATTGATTAGCAGAAGCTATTGTAGATGTCGCTCCAGTCATCCACGTTACAATAGAGCCACCTAGATAAAAGAATAGAACAGCTGCTACAAAAGCGGGCAAACTCTCCGAAACTTGTGATTTGCCTTCAGCACCAGACCAAATATACTTCACACCTAATATAACAGTAACACCCGCAAAAACCAAATTTCCTATAAGCGATACTATTGGTACTATTTTATCATTTATGAACGTTTTCATAGAGCTTCCTATGCCAGAATCACTTCCATTTCCAAAATTCGACCCTTGTTCAATTATATTATCTAAGAAGTCTGTCGCATATATGTTTGTAGCAATTATGGACACTACTAAAACCAATAATAATGTTAATAAAATTTTCTTATTCATAAAATCGTACTCCTATTGATATTAATTAAATAACGATATTACAATCTTAGTCTGCAATATCGTTATTTGTTTATACCTATTATATTATTTCATCTGCTGCAGAAACAACAAATTTAACTACGGTAGATGCCGCAAACACTAATATAGCTCCTACTGTAAGCATTCCAAGTCCTTTCTTTATATCTGCCTTTTGATCTGCTGATGCAAACATATATCTTAGACCTGCAAATACTACTGCACCAAACGCTAACATTTGCACTACAGTTGTAACAGTTCCCCATACTTTTTTAACGCTAGTATCAACTTTCGCTATAGAACCACTACCTGTTGGGAAATTAGTTGATATATCAGCAAACACTGGTGTTGATACAAATAGGCCTATCATAAATGCTACTAATAATATTCTTAATACTAAATTTTTCTTCATACAAATCATCTCCAATATTATTGTAACACTTCGCCTGCAAGACCTGTAACAAAATTCAATACTAATGTTGCACCGAAAACAAGTATTGCACCTATTGCAAGTATTCCCATACTTTTCTTTATATCTGCTTTTTGGTCTGCTGATGCAAACATGTATCTTAGACCTGCAAATACTACTGCTGCAATAGCTAATATTTGAACCATTGTCATAACAGTTCCCCATACTCTTTGTACTGCTGTATCGGCAGAACCTATACTTTGACCACCTGACAAATCAGTTGATGGAACTGTAATTCCTGCGTTACCTGCAAATACAGAAGTAAGTACCATACATACAACCATAACTACTGGTAATATTTTTATTAATTTTTTCATAATTTTTCCTCCTTAATTACTTGTTATAATCGAATTTTACCACAGGACTTTAAATTATGCAATATCTTTTTGTTTTTTTTTGTAATTGTAATATATTTGTAACAATACATTTTACTTCTCATCTGTTTCTATATTTTTCTACATTTTTCTACATTAGATATTTACTTGACACCTAATCAAGCCTATATATAATCAAATTATGTTTAAAAAATATTTATTTATTATAACTATATTTTTATCTTTTATCTCACTATTTTTTAGTTCAGATATCGTGGATAATAATTTATATTTCCCTGTTAAAAACAAAAAGTATTATATCTCTTCATATTTTGAATATAGGACGCTAGGTACATATCACTTTCACAACGGAATAGATATCCCTCTTGTAGAAGGAACGCCTCTTTACGCCTTAAGTGATGGTATAGTTAGTTCTATAGGCTTTATTTCCGGATATGGTCATAGTGTAATTATTACATATAACAATGGATATAAATCACTGTATGGTCACTGTTCTCCTAAATATATTGTATCTGTTGGACAAACGGTAAAAGTCAAACAATTAGTTGCTTATGTAGGACCTAAATATTTACCTAACGGTAAATTAAATGGTTTTACCACTGGACAACATTTGCATTTTACTTTATATTATAATAATAATCTTATTGACCCATTAAGTATTAAATACGTATCATATTAATATATACTAAATAAAGCCATAGCTTTTGACTATGACTTTACATTTATTTATAATTTGTTACTCTTCTATATGAGCTTCCTCTTCTTTGCTATATTCTTCGAATTTAGAAACAGAAACTTCATATGCAACTCTTTTTTCAACTGTTCCATCTTCATATTTCTTTTCGTATTCTCTAGCTTGAATTCTACCTTCTAATTTAACGTTTGTTCCAATCCCTAAACCTTGACAGAATTTAGCATTTCTTCCCCATAGGATACAAGGAATATAATCTGATTTATTGTATGCTCTGTTTACTGCAACTAATATGTCTGCTATATCTCTTCCTAAAGGAGTTTTTCTATAAATAGGTGGTTTACATATACAACCAACTAATGTTAACTCATTAACTGTTTTTACCTTTTCATCTAGATTTTCAGTTTCTATATCTTTAACAAATACTGAAAGTATTAGTTTAGATTTACCAGTTTCTAAAACTTGGTTATATGATCTATATTGTCCTTCTATAAAGATTAATTTACCTTGTTCAAAATCTTCTACATCAATTAATCTTTCAGATATTATTACAGGTATTTTATCTGACATACCACTAAGTCTGTCTATTTCAATATAGAATCTATAGAATTTTTCACCATATATTTCATGGCTTAATTCTAATCCTGAGGCAACTACTCCTCCTAATTTAACAAAATTGTTTTCGCTGTATATTTCCACTTCATTTCCTCCTTATGTGCTTTATACTATTCTTATGTATCTTTGATACAAATAATTCCTAACAAATCTAATTATATCACACAAAAGGTTAAAAGTAAATAGATTATTTTAAAATTATGTTAACGTCAACATTGCAATCAAGTACAGTATCGCATGCTGTAACGGGAATGTAATATAATATACATATTTTAACTCAATTTTTCCCCTTTCATTGTTATATAGCGCTATAGGAATAATAGCTAATAATATTGTAAAGTAAGCATTAAACCATATAACTAATGTAATCATAGCAAATAGTAATAAAGATATATATATTACTTTTATTTTCTCATCACTTATATTATTTAACAATATTTTATTAACTGATACATTTTTATCTAAATATACTTGTATTTTGAATT
>JAZSRF010000052.1:0-5872 GCA_045538335.1 Clostridia bacterium
TTTACGCAATTGAATCACCAATTTAACCTTTCTTTGTTTTGTCGTAATTACATTTTAAGGTATTTGTGATTTAATTGCAATTTTTTATGCATAAAAATTTAGGTTAAGGTGTTTTCACACCCCAACCTAAATTATACAGTCAAACAAAAATGAAAGTTAGTAGTAGAACTATTGACTTTCTTTTTTTTATGGGTAGACTTTTTATGAAATCTGTGATATTATAATGGCGTGATGGGGTATCGCCAAGCGGTAAGGCATCGGACTCTGACTCCGACATTTCGTAGGTTCGAATCCTACTACCCCAGCCATATAGGCAAGGTGAATTTATGAAAGTATTATTGTTATACGCAAAAGTAGGAAATGGACATTTAAAAGCGGCGGAAAATATAAAAATAGCATTGCAAGAGATAGATGAGAATATAGAAATAGATTATGAAGATGGATTAGAATATTCGTCTGCATTAACAAATAAGTTAATTATAAAAGGATATGCATCTTTAGCAAGAAATATGCCAAAGTTGTGGGGAACTATTTATACTAAATCAGATAAACAAGATATGAATGCTGTTGGAGAAATAAATAAAATGGTTAATAAAGCATTAACTATAAGATTAAAGAAGATGCTTAGAATAAGAAGACCAGATGTTATAATATCAACGCATCCATTTATATCACACATGTGTGCTTATCTAAAAAGAAAAGGCAAAACAACAGCCAAAATAATAAGTGTAATGACAGACTATGGTATTCACAATATGTGGCTTGAAGAAAATAAATATATAGACAAATTTATGGTTGCTACAGACGAAATGAAGGGTGACTGTGTAAGAGAATATAATGTAGATGAATCTAAAATAATAGTAACAGGAATACCAGTATCTAAAAAATTTAGTCAAGTTTTTGATAAACAAAAAACATTAAATGAGTTGGGGTTAAATCCTAGAAAGAATACATTGTTATTTTTTCCAGGCGGTGGATTAGGACTTGGTAAAACTGAAGGAATATTTGAAGAACTAACAGCTTCAAATTATGATTTTCAAATCATTGTAATAGCAGGAAAAAATGAAAAACTAAAGGAAAGATTTGAAAAAATTGCAAGCAAGTCTACAAAAGGAATAACAGTATTAGGATTTACAGATAAAGTACCAGAACTTATGAGTGCGAGTGATTTTGTTATAACTAAGCCGGGTGGACTCACGTCTACAGAGTGTTTAGCTATGTGTAAGCCTATGATAATTATAAATCCAATACCTGGACAAGAAGAACAAAATTCAATATATTTTACTAATAATGGAACTGCATTGAGAACATATAAAAATGAACCGTTAGAACATGTTTTAGATATTGTTATGAATAATCCTAAAAGGGTAGAACAAATGATAGAGATGTGTAAAATGATAGGAAAACCTAATGCGTCATATGATGTTGCAAATGAGGCAATAAAACTATATAAAGAGGGGAAATAATGAAGGTCGCTTTTTTAACTTTAGGGTGTAAAGTGAATAAGTACGAAACAGACTTGCTTAAGGAAAAATTTGAAAAAGCAGGTCATTTTGTCGTGGATTTTGATGAACCGGCAGATATGTACTGTATAAATTCCTGCTCTGTTACAAATATGAGCGATAGAAAAACAAGACAAATGGTATCTCGTGCAAGAAAACAAAGCAGTGATGCAATTGTTGCAGTCATAGGCTGTAGCGTGCAAAGTAATAACGAACAACAAGACTTTTTAGATGCAGATATTATTCTGGGTAATGATGACAAGATGGACTTGCTTGAAGTAGTGCAAGATTTCAAAAAGCAAGAAGGAATAAGAAAAATATCTCTGCAAGATATATCGCAAGTTAAGAGATATAAACAGATAGGTAGCTTAAATAAAGGCTATGATTTAAGGGAAGCAATAAAAATAGAAGATGGTTGTGATAATTTTTGCTCTTATTGCATAATACCATATCTACGTGGTAGAGTTAGGAGTAGAGATTTAGAAGAGATAAAAAAAGAAGCAAAAAATCTAGTAAAAAATGGTGTAAAGGAAATTATTCTTGTTGGAATAGAAGTAGCTTCTTATGGGAAGGATTTAAAAGATAAAGATTTATTTTCTGTATTAGATAGTTTAGATAATATTGAAGGTTTAGAAAGAATTAGGTTAAGCTCTATAGACCCAAGATTTCTAACTACAAGGAATATTATAAAATTTTCTTCATATAAAAAGCTTTGCCCTCATTTTCATATTTCAATGCAAAGTGGAAATGATGATGTATTAAAAAGAATGAATAGAAAATATACAAAACAAGATTTAATTAGAATATGCGAAGATTTAAGAAAATATTTTGTAAATCCATATATTGCAACTGATGTTATTGTAGGATTCCCCGGAGAAACGGATGATGAGTTTGAAGATACTGTGGATACAATAAATAAAATGAAGCTTTGTGAAGCACATGTGTTTAAGTATTCAAAAAGGAAATACACAAGAGCAGCTAAAATGGATGGACAAGTAGATGGTGAAACTAAAAAAGAAAGAAGTAATATATTACTTAAATTAAGTAAAAAATTAAACGAAGAGTTTTTGGAAAAATATCTTAATAACAAAGTTAATGTGTTATTTGAAAATTATACTAATGGAATATTAACAGGTTTTACGCCTAACTATATTAAAGTTAAAGTGAAAGGAGAAAACAATTTATGTGGCACAACTCAAGACGTGGTCATAACCTCATTAGAAAAAGATATAGCACTAGGAAATTTAGACTAAATGCAGTAAATATATGCATAATAATTGCGTGTATATTTGTTGTAGGATTTGCGTCTCTTGGAATATATAATGTTATAACAGACATCAGATTAAAAGAAAAAGCAAGTACAGATAATAACGAAATAATAGAAACAAATGCTAGTACAAATATTCATATATATGATGAAGTGGCTAAGGGTGAAGTTCAAGACAAAGAATTCAATATTACGTTTTTAGGCGAACTAATGATGGGTGGTAATATTGGAAAAGACTTAGGCTACAATTATATGTCAGCATTTAAAAATATTTCTGAGTACACAAGCAAAGCAGATTATACGGTTGTGAACTTAGCAACAAATGTTATAGATTTAAAAGAGTTGAAAGATACAAAATCCAAATATATTGTAACTAAGAACATAGAAAATGCATTTAGTGCTCTAGGAGTAGATGGAATAAATATTGCAAGTGACCATATGCTAGATTTTGGTAAAGATGTATTTAAAGATACAGTGGGATTATTAGAACAAGATTATGATTTAATTGGTTTGAAGAATACAATAGTTTATGTTGAACACGATGGAATAAAAGTTGGAATAATTGGTGTTTGTAATGAAGTAATTGGGACAGAAGGACAATATACAGACGCTGGAATTATGATGTATAACATGAAACAACTAAAGTCTATGATAAAAGAAGCTAAGAAAAAAGTAAATACAGTTGTGTTATTAACACATTTAGGACTTGAAAATAACCACACGGTAACAGACATAATGTCTTGGTTCTATAAAGAACTAGTAGATGCTGGAGCTGATGCAGTATTAGGTTCACACGCTCTAGGAGTGTATCCTGTAGAAATATATAAAAACAAACCAATAATATACAGTATGAGTAATCTTATGAGCGACACAGATTATATATTAGGTAAAGAAAGTGGAATATTCACACTTAATTTAGATAAGGACGGAAAAATAAAGTCACTAGAGGTATTACCACTATATGTAAATGCTAAAAAACAAACTATTTTATATAGTGATTATAGCATAGATGCAAATAGTAAAATGTTAAAATACTTAACAAATAAATTAGATACTAATTCTTATGTAATAAAAGATAATAGAGTGGAAATTAAAATCCAAAAATAGATAGAAAAGAATAGAAATAGTATAATGCAAATAGAAAGTTGCTAAGGGAGTTAAAAATGGATAGTTTACAAATTAGAATAATTAAAGATTTAATGAATAGTAAGGAAAGTTACTTAAATATGTGTAAAGAACAAAAAAATTATGATACCATACAAAGTAACTATGATGAATTTTCAAGTGCGTTTAGTTCATACTATAGCTCTTTGCTATCAGAGGTAACTCAAAGACAAGTATATCAAAATGAATTAAAAAAGAAAAAAATAGACCCTTATATTGCGGGCGGAATGGCAAATGGTATAGCTGGAGTAGGAGCCGGAATATACACAGCTTTATCTACTGCGGAAAATAATGCTAAAATTGATTATAACAGAAAAGCTTTACAAAGTAGTATAGCCAATGCAAGTGCTAATAGCTCAGTATCTGAGAAAAGATTGCTAAATAAAACACTGGCTTTATACGACCTTCTAGCAGATAACGAAGAAATAAGAAAAATAATGGAAGAAAAATCTGAAAAGATATATAATGATAGTAAAAGCCAAATGAACATTTTTGTAGATTATAATAAAATGGAGAAAATAGCAAAAGAATTTGAATCTCTTGGAGATTATAAGGATGCTGTGATATTGGCACAGCAATGTTATAAAAAAGTAAGTGTATGTAAGTGGAGAGCTAGAATAATTTGTTCTTTAGCATTTGCACTATTTGTAATTATTGCAAGTGGAGTGTACTTTATATTTCCATTAGCTTTTATAATATGCTTGGTATATATGTTGTTTTATATTAAATAGTATATAAATGAATTATATTTAATGTTTTTATTACAACAAAAATGAAAGTAGATCTTTGTGTCTACTTTCATTTTTGCCATTTGACTAAGCTAGTTTTTTACTATTAATCAATTGATATCTTCTAATACGCTTGTACAATGACCACATCTAGTAGCTTTTACAGGAATAGTATTTAAACAATATGGACATTCCTTTGTTGTAATAACTTGTTCAACAATTTCTTCTTTTTTCTTTTTATCTCTTGCTTTAAATAGCACTTTAAAGAATATAAATAAGCAAAGTGCAACCATTAAAAAGTCTACTACATTAGTTAGAAAAGTACCATAGCTAATTACACTAATTCCAGCAGCTTTAGCTTCTTCAAGTGTAGCATATGTATTTCCATCTAATGCTATAAATAAATTGGAGTAGTCTATTTTACCTGTTAACATAGATATTGCTGGAGTTATAACATCATTTACTAAAGAGTTAACAATTTTAGTAAATGCACTTGCTATAATAACACCAATAGCCATATCTATTACATTTCCTTTAGTTGCAAACTGCTTGAAATCTGCTATAAATCCTTTAGCTTTTTTTAGACCTTTTTCTTCAAGTCTTTTAAGTCTTGCTGCTTGTTTAGCTAATTTCTTTTCATTTTTTAGCTCTATTTTTTCTTGTTTATCCATAATAACACCTCTGTCACATTTTACTACAATTTTAGACAAAAAGCAAATAAATAATTTTTTACTATAACATTTTGCAATAACCTCTTGATATAATTTAAATTATATAATAAAATCATGTGTGTAAGGGAGAGTAAACAAATGAGAAACGCTAGAAGCCTTGGGGCTGTAACACACACACACACACACACACAACTTTTATGTAAATTAACACTACAAAGTAGTGGCGTTTTTCGCGCTCAAAATATGACAAAAATAAAGACAAGATAAGCATACAAAATATGTATGCTGTCTTGTCTTTTTTGAGCAAAAGGAGATGGTAATACAAAATAACAATAAAAGGAAAAAGAGAATAATAAACGAAATAAAAAAGACAAATAATATATTTACAATTAAAACATTATGTAATAAATTATAACTATAAAACAAATGGTTATACAAAAGAAAGAAAAGAGGTTAAAATATGAAAACAAAACAGGGTATATCATTAATAGTACTAGTAATAACAATAATAGTAATGGTTGTGCTTGCAGGAGCAATAGT
>JAZSRF010000057.1:0-44902 GCA_045538335.1 Clostridia bacterium
GGCTCTAAGTCAATAGTTGGGGTGTGAATGATGTAAAAATCATTCACATCTCTCTTTTTAACTGCATTTTCAGGTAGGAACACAAATAAATATTAAAATGTAATAAAATATATGTTTTAGGGCATGCTAACGCAAACCTTACGACCAAATGAGATATATTTAATGGTTTTTTTAAGAACAAGCCATTAATATTCTAAGTCTAAAGTTTTTAAAGCTCCTAAAACCAAAAGAAATTCTTTTTAAAGTTTTAATCTTAGTATTTAATCCTTCAGTTATACCGTTGTTGTACTCAGTAGAGAAAGAATTAATAATGTATTTATGCCATTTAAAATATGTGTCTAAGTGTTTGTTAAACTCAGGTAAATCACATTTACTAACATAAGTAATAAATTCTTTAAACAACATAAGTTTCTTTTCTGGATTTTTTTCGTCTGTAAGTTCAAACAAATTTTGTATTATTGAGTAGGCCCAACGAAGATTTTCATCATAGTCTAGCATATTACAAAGCTGTTTAAAGCCATCTACATCTAACTCGTCAATTCTTTTGTGTAAAACAGAACGGCTATGTTTAAAGTATATGCGAACATCTTTAGGTAAGCCTTTTTGAACAGTTTTTCTAACATTATCTAAAGCCCAATGCATAAGACGAACAAAGTGAAAAGTATCTGCAACAATTTTAGCATTTGGAAAAACGTCTTGGATAATCTTTTTAAAGAACAAAGATAAATCCATAGTAACTAACTTTACTTGTTTAGCATTAGATATATTTTTAAAGAATATATAAAGAGCTTCTTCTGAACGAGCAGAAACAACGTCAATAACTTTATGCTCTTTAAGGTCGGTAATAACAACTTGAAACTTGTTTCCACCAGCATTACCTCTAAATTCATCAATACCAATAGCTTCAGGCAAAGAAGTAACATTGTGAAAGATAGGCATAAACTTACACATAAGTCTAGTAACATTCTGGGAAGACATATTGTTATCTTTACCAATTTGAGAGAAACTACGAATATCTTTTAGTTCATCAAAGACTTTGAGAACAACGGAATTAGAGTGTCTGTAAAATCTTTCAATAAAAGAATTTTGTTCGGGGAATCTTTTCTTACAATTAGTACAAAGGTATCTACGTCTATTGTAATATATTTTAATTGGAGTATTACCAATTTTAACGTGATTAAAAGAACGTTCATAGTAGTCGTGAACACGAGAAGTAGCACATTGACAGCGAGGACAAATATGTTCTTTAACAGGAAGTTTAATCCAAAGTTTAATTAAATCTTCTGAAATTTTACAATCTTTTAGAATAACTCCTTGTAATTTAAGGAAATCTGTTATATTATTTTTATGCAATTGAATCACCAATTTAACCTTTCTTTGTTTTGTAGTAATTACATTTTAAGGTATTTGTGATTTAATTGCAATTTTTTATGCATAAAAATTTAGGTTAAGGTGTTTTCGCACCCCAACCTAAATTATACAGCCCATATTTTTGGTAGTAGGTTTTTCTATACATAAAAACTCAAAATAAAACACAATTAAACATAAGGTTTGTCTTGTATTCTTGGGAATTTGTGGTATAATTAAATGGCAAAAACAAATTGAAAGGAAGTATTAAAAATGAGTGTAAAAATAACAAAACTAGAAGGTTCAAAAATTAAACTTGAATTTAATGTAGAAAAAGAAAAATTTAACACAGCTTTAGATGAAGCTTTTAGAAAAAATGCTGGTAAAATAAAAATGCCAGGTTTTAGAAATGGTAAAGTACCAAGAAATGTCATAGAAAAAACATATGGCGAAGGAGTATTCTACGATGAAGCATTTAACATTATTGCAGAAAAAGAATATGCAGCTGCTATAGAAGAAAATGAATTAGAAGTAGTATCACATCCAGAAGTAGATATCGTAGAAATTGGCAAAGATAAAGATTTAGTATTTACAATTGAGACATATACTAAACCAGAAGCTACTTTAAAACAATATAAAGGTTTAGAAATAGAAAAAGTAAATACAGAAGTAACTGAAGATGATGTTAAAACTGAATTAGATAATATAAGAGCAAGAAATGCAAGAGTAACAGTAAAAGAAGACGGGACAGTAGAAAATGGAGACATTGCAAACATAGACTTTGAAGGATTCTTAGATGGAGTTGCATTTGAAGGCGGAAAAGCAGAAAAATATGACCTTGAAATAGGTTCAGGTTCATTTATTCCAGGTTTTGAAGAACAACTTGTAGGAATGAAGCCAGGCGAAGAAAAAGATATAACAACAACATTCCCAGAAAATTATGGAAATGCTGACCTTGCAGGAAAAGAAACAATATTTAAAATAAAAGTTCTCGAAATAAAGAAAAAAGAATTGCCAGAACTTGACGATGAATTCGCAAAAGATGTTTCAGAATTTGATACTTTAGAAGAATATACTAAATCTGTTAGAGAAAGATTAGAAAAATCTAAAGAAGTATCAGCTAAAGCTGAAAGAGAGACAAAAGCTGTTGATGCTTTATGCGAAAAAGTAGAAGTTGAAATTCCTGAACCAATGGTACATGGACAAATTCACCAAATGATTCACGAATTTGAACAAAACTTGGCTTACCAAGGAATGACATTAGAACAATACAAACAAATACTAAATATAGACGACAAAGCTTTACACGAGCAATTTGAAGCTAGTGCAGTTAAAGATATTAAATTAAAACTTGCATTAGAACAAGTTCTTAAAGCTGAAAATATAGAAGTAACTATGGATGAAATAAATGCAAGAATTGATGAACTTGCAACAACTTATGGAAATGATGCAGAACCATTAAAGAAAAATCCAAACGTTATAAATTATATGACTGAAAAATTAAGACAAGAAAAAGCAATTGAAGTTGTAGTATCAAATGTTGTGGAAAAATAATTTTTTGGAGGTTGTTATATGAAAAACAGTTTAGTACCTATGGTTGTTGAACAAACAAGCAAAGGTGAAAGATCTTATGATATATATTCTAGACTTTTAAAAGAAAGAATTATATTCTTAGCCGAAGAAGTAAATGATGTTTCAGCATCTTTAGTAGTAGCTCAATTATTATTCTTAGACGCTGAAGACCCAGGAAAAGATATACATTTATACATAAACAGTCCTGGCGGTAGTGTTACAGCTGGTATGGCTATATATGATACTATACAGTACATCAAATCTGATGTGTGTACAATATGTATTGGTATGGCAGCAAGTATGGGAGCATTCCTTCTTGCAGCTGGTACAAAAGGTAAAAGATATGCTTTGCCTAACAGCACAATAATGATACACCAACCTTTAGGTGGTGTTCAAGGTCAAGCTAGTGACATTAAAATTCACACAGAATATCTTTTAAAAGTAAAAGAAAAATTAAACAAAATCTTAAGTGAAAATACTGGTAAACCATTAGAACAAGTTGAAAAAGATACAGATAGAGATAACTTCTTATCTAGTATTGAAGCTAAAGAATACGGCTTAATAGACGAAGTTATGAATAGTATAAACGAGTTATAAGGAGAGTAACATGGCTAAAAGAACAACAAATGATGATTATGATATATTTTGTTCGTTTTGTGGCAGATACAAAGATGAGGTCGGCAAATTAATTGCCGGCCCTAATGGCATATTTATATGTGAAGATTGTATAGATATCTGTAACAAAATAATACTAGAAGACCTTATAGAAGAGGAAGACTTAGAAAACATTCTAATGGAAGAAGAAAATGCTGGTAAAAAGAAAGCAAAAGCAAATAAAGAGCTTATAGAAAATACAGAACTACCTACTCCAGACCAAATAAGAAAGATATTAGATGAATATGTAATTGGACAAGATGATGCTAAAAGAGTGCTTGCAGTTGCGGTATATAACCATTATAAAAGAATAAGAAATCTAGATAAGATAGATGATGTCGAAATACAAAAAAGTAATATTCTTATGATGGGACCTACTGGATGTGGTAAAACTCTTATGGCTCAGACTCTAGCAAAAGTATTACGAGTTCCATTTGCAATAGCTGATGCAACAACTCTTACTGAAGCAGGTTATGTAGGTGAAGATGTAGAAAACATTCTATTAAGACTTATTCAAGCAGCAGATTATGATATATCTAAAGCCGAAAAAGGAATTATATATATAGATGAGTTAGACAAAATTACTAGAAAATCTGAAAATCCATCAATAACAAGAGATGTTAGCGGCGAAGGTGTACAACAAGCTCTTCTAAAAATAATAGAAGGAACTGTTGCAAATGTACCTCCACAAGGTGGAAGAAAACATCCTCAACAAGAGTATTTAAAAATAGATACAAGTAACATTCTATTTATTTGTGGTGGAGCTTTTGAAGGCTTAGATAAGATTATAGAAAATAGAATAGGGGAGAAATCTATTGGTTTTGGTGCTAAAATAGAAGAGAAAAAAGATATAGACTACAAAACTATATTTAAAAATGTTCTTCCAAACGATATTATTAAATTTGGCTTAATACCAGAACTTGTAGGACGTCTTCCAATAATAACAACTCTAGGGCAACTTGACGATAAAGCTTTAATAGATATTGTAACAAAGCCTAAAAATGCTTTAATTAAGCAATATAAAAAGCTTCTTAAAATGGATAAAGTAGATTTAGAGTTTAAGAAAGATGCTATTGAAGAAATAGTTAAACTTGCATTAGAGAGAAAAACTGGTGCAAGAGGCTTAAGAGCAATATTAGAAGAAGTAATGCTTGCTCCAATGTATGAAGTACCTTCCAATAAAAAAATTAAAAAATGTATAATAACTAGAGAAGTGGTAACTAAAGAGATTGGACCAATATATGAATATAAAGAATAATATATAAGAAAAGCAGCGAAATTAATCGCTGCTTTTTGGTGAATCTTTAAATCTCGCATATCTTAAGCCTATATATATGGATGGAATACATATGACAAGCAACATAGTACAAATAAATGTCATCATAAGGACAATCGAATTATTAGATGCCATATATGCTTCAATA
Organism: Clostridia bacterium; assembly: GCA_045538335.1. Lineage (GTDB taxonomy): Bacteria > Bacillota > Clostridia > TANB77 > CAG-465 > UMGS1649. The sequence goes on from JAZSRF010000057.1 coordinate 4,998, forward strand.
TTAGAAGTTACGAAATTAAAATCATTATCGTAGTTATATGTTGCCGTCACATTGCCGCGCTGTAAAATAACAACAACTCCATCATCTTTCCCTGGCTGTATAGTGTAGTTTTTTAATGTATATATATTAGAAAAATTTTCTTTCAACATCGAATCGTATGTTTGAATGACTTCTAATTCTTTTAAATCACGATTTTTAGCATAAAATAGTACGCTAGTTGAGAGCAACATTGTTACCGCAAAGATAAGAATTATAAAAATGATAAAGCCTTTTCGTGTCATATTTATAATGCTCCTTTCAGAAGGTTTTCATAATTAGTCACCTTTAAAAAATTAAATTTTATTTAATTATTCGAGATGTGGAAGTGAATTATCTTAGCAAGATTGTGAGTCTGAAATGATAAAAAATTAAGCTCGTCTGTGATAACCGCAAGAGCAGTGGAAAAATATTTATCATCTTTTGAAAGTTCTTCAAGAAAAGAATCAAAATATTGAGTGGCGTTTTTATCATAGATTGCAGCTTTAATAGCCTCGATAAAAGTTGCAACATCAATTTCAGACTGACTATCATTAGGGTTTCTATATTGTTGTTCAATTATTGTAACACCACGTCCTGGCGTGCAAGTAAAAAGTTGTTCTAACTTGCCATTTGTAAAACCAAAGTCGTAAGTTTGTCTTTGTACTTGAGCATTAAACATAAAATGTTTAATCATAAAAACTCCTCCTAAAATTATTTAATAGGTATATTTAAAATTCTTAATAATTATATCATACAAAGGGGGAAAAAGCAATAAAGTAAACATAACATTATGTCAGAACAAAAAACGAACAAATTTTCGATAAATTTCAAAAATATCGTTGACAAACGAACATTTGTGCTATATAATATTAACAGAACAGAAGTTCGGGAGGTAATATTATGAAAAAATATAGATTAAATATGAAAAGAATAATGACTAACATATGTATAGTTTTATTGTTTATAATAATAATGAATTTTATTTCCAATTTCACTTTTGGAACAAAACATATAGATACTAAGTCAGTTACTGTTGCAAGTAATGACACACTATGGAAAATTGCTGAAGATATTTGCAACAATTCTTCAGAAGAATTAAATGTACAGAATATAGTAATTGAAATAAAGAATATAAACAACTTAAAAAGTAGCAATATATATTCTGGTCAAATATTAGAAATACCTATATATAATTAGAAATAATATAAAAAGTACACAGCAACATATATTGTTGCTGTGTAAAAGTTTATTTATACTATTTAAGGTTTTGTGTCATTTTCTGAAGATTGCTTACTAGAGAAATATTTAATGATAAGTCCAATATTAATTATAGTCAGCAATACAACAGCACTTATCCAGCTAGCAGAGGAAATTAATATAATTATTATCCAAAATAAAACGCGTAAAATGTTTGACGCAATTTGAATTAAGCTAGCATTATTAATCAGAATGCTGGTTAAGCATCCAATAATTAAGCAAATAGCAAAGGATATAATTACGCGCTTGTCAAGACAAGATATATAACGTTTTTTACTGTTCATTTTCAACGTCTCCTTAAAATTATTTTAGAGTTAATAATAAAACCACAAATATTATAACATAATACTTGTAGTTTTTCAAATTTATACTAATTACATCTTATTTAAAGGGTTATTATCTATGGCATTTTTAACTTCTTCGCTATCTATATGAGTATATATTTGAGTAGTAGCAATGGTTTCGTGTCCTAGCACTTGTTGCAGTGTTCTAATATCTACGCCACCATATTTATGCATTAAAGTAGCCGCAGTATGTCTAAGCTTATGGGGAGTGTATTTTTTAGGGTCAAGACCAGCCTTTACAATATAGTCTTTTACCATTATTTCAACCATTCTAGGACTTATCCTTTTATACTTTCTACTAATGAATAGAGCATGTCTATCTTCGCCTTTAACTTTATCTATTGGTCTATCCTTAAGGTAATCTTGGATAGCATCTAAACAAGCCTTATTTAGGTGTACAGAGCGTTCTTTGTTACCCTTACCAATAACAGATAGAGAATCTCCTTTAATATGCTCCATATTTATATTTACAAGCTCTGAAAGTCTTAGACCGCAGTTTAGGAATATGGTTAAGATTGCATAGTCTCTTGTTTTGAACTCTCCATCAACAGAGTGGAGTAGGGACTTGGCCTCAGTAAGTTCTAAATATTTTGGTAATCTTTTTTCTAATTTTGGTGATTCCAAGCCTACACAAGGGTTTCTATCTATTATTTTGGCAACATTACATAAATAATTAAAAAATGATCTAATTGATGAAATTTTTCTAGCTCTAGAAATTGCTTTAGTATTTTTATCATATAAATATTCATATATATCTGAAACTTCGATTGATTTAAAAAAATTTGCATCTAAATCTGTAATATTAATTTCTTTAAAATTTTCAACTTTAATATTATATTTATCTCGTTTAATAAATTGAAATGCATCTCGCAAATCATAATAATATTCTTTAACAGTTGTTTTAGATCTGTTTTTAGTAATTATTAAATAATTTTTAAGATAATCTTGTAAAATCCTTGGCATATCATCAAATGTCATTTGTTTCATAAAAACCTCCAAAAAAACGACGCTCTAAAATCGATTTTAAGACGTTTTTAGAATTAGGGCGGTATCATTTGACGTCTGAAAAAAGGCCTTTAAAATCGAATTTGAGGAAAAGGGCTCAAAATCATAAAATTTTATAAATTATATATAAAAGTATATACTAAATATAAAATATATAGTAAAATAATGTAGTAATGAATGACAACTTATAATAAGTAGAGTAAAATAGAAAGTTAAATAAATATATTAAATATAAATAAAGATATATAAGGTGTCAGACGGCATATAAGCTATGTATACTAATATTATAATAGAAGTGACCCAAATAATCAATAGTTCCTTCTCCAAAATACACAAAATATTTATTTTGCGAAATAGAGCAAAACAAAATAAGCAGGTTTTTACCCTCTATGTCTTGCCCTATCTCACTTATATGGATTTCACTATTTTTTACTTTTTGTAAATTTTATATTCTTTCCAATTATAAAAATTCTTTTTACAATCCGCTATTATCTTATTTATAGATAAACTCAAATCAAAAATGTCTTCTTCAAAATTATTTTTATCAAAAAATATTTCAACTGGTATTTCTTCCATTTTCTTATAATATAAAGCCCTTCTTGTAAATGCTAATGAATTAATTATGAGGCTTGCATATCTTCTATTTAACTTCAAGTACACATACTTATTATTCTTAAGTTTCAATTTTTGTCTCATTTGTTTTTCTATTATATTATTTTTCATTCGATTTCTGATGATATACGGTACAAACATTAAATCACACTCCTTTCAGACGTAAACTTTATCACCTTAAATTTTATAACCTCTTAAAATCAATTTTAGAGCATCAGTTTTTCTATATATATTTATGTTAAAATAAATCAAACCCCTACTATATGTAGAGGTTGATTATAAGAGGTTATATATGAAAACTAAAGTTTTCTTTAGTCAGCATTCAATTTAATATTTCCAGATTCCTAATCCGTTATGTCTTGCTTTAATTTGAGCAGCTACAAGTAAGTCTAACTTATCTATGTTTTGTCTTTCTGGTCTTAATTCAGCAAGTCCTTTTGCAAGTAATGTTTCATTGTATAATGTGCCATCAACATATATATAACCATAAACTTTACCATTTTCAGTTTTTACGTTGTCATAGTCTACAGTTACTGTCTTACCTTTTAAGTCATTTGCGATAGTCTTAGGTAATTCTGTATTTTTATCATTTTGCATTATACCTATAAGATTAATGTCATATGTGTTATTATTTGAATTAACTGTTACAGTTAAACCTTTTGTTGATGTTACTGTACCTGTTATAGCTTCTGCTGTATATGCATATGCGTTAGTATCAACAACAGGATTTATAACTTCTTGAGACGGTTTTTCCGGGTTTTCTGCAACCACGTTACTTACATTCATAGATCTTAATCCTATAAATACACCTGTAACTATTAAAGCTAAAGCTGCAACTATAACTAATGCCACGGGACCATATTGTTTTATGTAAAAACTACGTTTATTCTCATAATACATAATCTATCAACCTCCTTATATAAATAATGCAAAAAACACATTATCTATATACTATAATACCATACTTTTTATGTAAAGTCAATATTATGTTATCAAATTGGCCGAAAAAAGTCTTTTTATATGTATTTCAAGATTAATCGTAGTATAAATTAGTTTACTTTTTATATATCAGCATTATGCCAAACGTTTTGAACGTCGTCATTTGCTTCCATTTTATCTATAAAGTTCTCAAGTTTTGTAGCTTCTTCTTCAGATAACTCTTTCTTTATTGTTGGAACCATTTTTATTTCTGCTTCAATAGCTGTATATCCTTTAGTTTCAAGGTATTCACTTATTTTAGCAAAGCTTGTTGGTTCAGCTGTAATTTCAATGCATTCTTCATCAGATATCATATCTTCAGCACCTAAATCTAGTACTTCCATCATAAGTTCATCTTCATCAATATTTGCTGACTTTTCTAATACAAATACGGCTTTCTTGTTAAACATATATCCAACAGAACCTGTTTGTCCCATGCTTCCGCCACTTCTATCAAAGATACATCTAATATCTGCAGCAGCCCTATTTTTATTATCTGTCATTGCTTCAACTATAACTGCAACACCACAAGGACCAAATCCTTCATATGTTATTTCTTCATAGTTCGCGTTGCTTCCTTCTCCAGATGCCTTTTGAATACATCTATTTATATTATCATTTGGCATATTATTAGCCTTAGCCTTAGCTATAACATCTCTTAATTTTGCGTTATTTGCAGGGTCAGGTCCACCTTGTTTAACAGCAACTGTTAATTCCTTCCCTATTTTTGAATAAATTTGGGCTTTCTTTCCATCTACTGCTTCTTTTCTTCTTTTAATATTCGCCCATTTGCTATGTCCTGACATAATTTCACTCTCCTTTTAAATTCACTTCAATTATTTTACCATAAATTTATATATTTGTGTAGTAGTTTTGTTTAAAAATACATAAAAGACAAGCGAAATTTGCCTGCCTTTTGTATTATTTTTTGATATTTATTCACTTCTAAGTGCAAGTACTGGGTCTTTCTTAGCTGCTTGTTTTGATGGAATTAAACCGCCAATAAGTGTTAGTATTACACTAAGTATTATAAGTACGATTGCACCTTCAGTTGGAAGTACTGCTGTTATGTTCATGTTATTTGTAACAGCATGTATTATACTATTTATTGGGAATAGCAATAGTAACGATACTCCTATTCCAAGAAGGCCTGCAAATAGACCAACTATAAATGTTTCTGCATTAAATATAGAAGAAATATTTTTCTTTGAAGCACCAATTGCTCTTAAAACACCAATTTCTTTTGTACGTTCTAGTACAGAAATATATGTGATTATTCCTATCATAATAGATGATACTATCAAGGATATACTTACAAATGCTATTAATACATAACTTACACTATCTACTATTACTTTTACAGATGACATTAATATGCCAGTTATATCTGTGTATTTTATAACCTTTTCATCGTCTTCTTTTTCCATTTTGTCGTTATATGCGTCTAAGAAACTAATAAAGTTTTCTTTAGATGCGAAATCTTTAAAATAAAAAGATATTGCTGTTGGTTCATCTAAGTTTTGGTAACCTAGCGTGGTTAGATTAGTCTCAGCAGTCTTTGTTGTTGTATTTGTCATAGCTTGGAACAATCTTTTTAGTTCATCTTCGTCTAAATTAAATTTAAACGCTTTTGCAATTTTATTTTCATCTACTTTAAATGCAGATGCCATAGTTGACATTAGTTTGCCACTTAACTCCCCTACAGATGTTAAAATTGTTTTATTCATTGTAGCTTCTACCATTTTGCCACCCATAGTTTTGGCAGCAGTTAAAATCATTTCTTGCGATGCAAATGCTTCAACCATTTGATCCACCGCATTTTTTACAAGCATAGCACTGGGGGCTTCAGAATTAGGGTCCATCATAGAAATATATTGACTCAAGAAACCCTTAATAATAGGTGAATACACCTGAATAAAAGCATCTATAGGCACAACATATTCTTTTTCTAGACTTTTAAGTAGCGTTTGAGCTTGTTCTGACTTCATATATTCATTTACAATACCCTCTACCTCACTTAATTTAATTGTTGCAAAACCTACTACTTCGCTATTATCTATATAACTGTTTAATAATCCTTTTGTAAGCGATGTTAAGGTATCTATAAAAGCTTTTTCTGCTTTAGACGTATCTGTTGTAATAGCTTTAGATATTTCACCCATATAACCTTCTGTCATTTTAGTTATATCTTTTTCATTTATTTTAACACCAAATGCTGAAGATAACATATCTGTATCTATAGATATCATATCCTCAAATTTTAGACCTGTTTGTTTCTCTTCATCATCAAAATATTTATTGCTAAATACATTTATATTTCTGTTTTCTAGCTGTTTCTTTACAATTTCAGATTCAGAAGCTTCGTTTATTACATACTCTGTTAGTTCCTTTTTATATAATACTCCTGACATCAAATTAGAAGAATTAGAACTATCTTTTGGAGCTGCAATTCCAACTATCTTTAATTCTAGGGAATCATTATATAAATTCTCCATAAACTTCTTATCTGTTGTCATATCTTCATATACTTTATATTTGCTGTTATACTTAAATGTATCGGTTGCATGTATAAGTTTGAGGTCTATATTCATAAGCTCATCATATGTAAGTTCTAATGGAACTGTTTTATCTTCAGTAGCTTCTCCTTGCATTATATTAGTTAGCATTTTCTCTAAGTCTTTCACATCTTTTAAACCTAAACTATATAGTAACAGGTCCGAAATTTCGTTTTCAGCTGGAAGAACTAAAAGTACTTCATCATATTTTTCAGGCCATTTTCCCTTTAACATTTTATATGGACTTTTTGCCATTGTATCATTATCTACCATTTCGGTAAATACAGATACTGTACCACTTGCCATAGACATTATTGAATCTCCGCCGTACATTGATGCTAGTATTTCGCTTGGATTTAGTTTTGTTATATCACCTTTTACATTTTTAGTATATATAAGCGGATTTATGTTATATTTGTATTGTGTTAATGATACCATACTATCTACTTTTTTCTTGTTATCTTGCAAGTAGTATTTTAAAGACTTAAGGTCGTTTTCTCCTATTTTTGAAAACATATTAGTAAAGTTTTTGTTTTCCTTTACAATTCCATCTTCCCTTTCTTCAGTATCACCAGGTACCATGGAAAGAAGCATTGACGTAGCATCAGCTGTTTCAGACATTATAGTTAGCGGATATGATGTTAATGTGTCTTCTTGTATTTTATCTATATAGTTTTGAAATCCTGTAGATAGGGATAATATAAGAGCTATACCAATTATACCAATTGAACCAGCAAAAGCTGTAAGTATTGTTCTTCCTTTTTTAGTTAGTAAGTTATTAAAACTTAAAGATAATGCTGTCATTATAGACATTGAGGCTTTTCCTAAGTTCTTATACTTAGGCTTCTCCTTCTTTTTATCTTCTATTATAAAAGGATTAGAATCATCAATTATTTTACCATCTCTTAATTTAACAATTCTTGTAGAATAAGTCTCTGCAAGTTCTGGGTTATGGGTAACCATTATTACAAGTCTATCATTTGCCACTTCTTTTAAGAGTTCCATAACCTGTACGCTAGTTTCTGTATCTAAGGCGCCTGTAGGTTCATCTGCAAGAAGTATATCTGGGTTATTCACTAAGGCTCTTGCTATTGCAACTCTTTGCATTTGACCACCAGACATTTGGTTTGGCTTCTTATGGGCTTGGTCTTTTAATCCAACTTTATCTAAAGCTTCTAAAGCTCTTTTCTTTCTTTCAGCTTTAGAAATTCCACCTATAGTTAAGGCTAATTCAACGTTTGCAAGAACTGTCTGGTGGGGTATTAAATTATAGCTTTGAAATACAAAACCAACTGTGTGGTTTCTATATGAATCCCAGTCTCTGTCCTTATAGTCTTTAGTAGATACATTGTTTATGATTAAATCGCCAGTATCATATCTATCTAAACCACCTACTATGTTAAGCAATGTTGTTTTACCACTACCTGAAGGTCCTAAAATAGATACAAATTCGTTATCTCTAAAGTTTAAACTTACATCATTTAACGCAATTTGTACTAGCTCCCCTGTTTTATATTTTTTAGATATATTTTTTATTTGTAGCATATTTCCTCCACAAAATTAAATTACACATACTAATTTCAATTATATAATTTTACTATAAAAAAATAGTAATGGCAACGATTATACGTAATTTCACATATTATTTAGCACAATTAATTAGAAATATATGGAAACTCCTATATCTATTATATGGAAATATTTTTGCAGTATACTATAGACAGCAAAAAGGATGGCAAATTTTTTTACCATCCTTTTTATCTTTACGAATTATCGTAAGCTTGGTCACAGCTATTATTCATAGCCTGGGCCTTGTTTTTTATCCCTTCTAGGATATTTCGGAGCTTTAGGCATAACTCCTCGAACCTCATACCTATCATCGGGAGCTTGGTATTCTACAAAACCGTGATGACCCTCAGAAATTACAGGCCCTGATGCATCTACTTCTTTGAACCCTACAGGTTTCCACAACGCAGGATTAAACTGCTTTTCTTGTTTTGCTATAGGCATATTATTTGCATTATCAGTATCGTTCTGTTTTTCAAGAATTCTACCACACAAAGGACACACCTTAACTTCTAAAACGGCAGAATTCCATGGTAAACATACTTCCATAATACTATTTCTAATTACAACCTTGCATTTCATTCCATGAGATTCAAACTGATGACCTGTTCCATTACAACAATTACACATTTATTAATTAACCTCCGCCTATACGTGATTCTAAAAGAGCTTGATATCTAAGTACGTCTTCATCAAAGTTAATAACTATTTTCTCTTCTGCCAATTTAACATTATCAAAAATGTGCTTTGCTTCTTCCAAATACCTGCCTTGCAATTCCATAGGCCAAAAGTGTGTAAGTAATAATTGTTTCACATTTGCTTCCTTTGCAATGGTCGCTGCTTGTTTTGCTGTAATATGCGGGTTAATTTCAGGATGACCATAGCTTTCTAACAGACTAGAGTCGCAAATAAAAAGATCAGCATCTTTGGCAAACTTTACAATAGCATCCTTTGCAGAATACGATATGTCTGAAGTATAAACTATAGTGTTTTTCCCTTCAGTTACTTTAAAAGCATATGACTCTGTTGTATGTCCAGTCAAGCAAAATGTCACATTGAGATTACCTACTTGTACTCCTGCATATTCATCGATAATTTTATGGTAATTTGCAAAAGCATATTCTTCTGATGTAACATCTTCAAAGCGGCTCATAGGAACACTTGGCAAATGAATGTCTATAGGTTTATCCAATTCACCTAAGTTGTGATGAACGTGAGAGGCATATTGAATATTGTATATCTCGTTATAATGGTCCCGATGAAAATGGCTAATAAACGCGTGCAGATTTTCCAAATGCCAAGGCATTACCAAGTGTCTTGTAATACCACTGCCGCAGTCAAGTAATACCTTGTGAACGTCATCTTCAATAAGAAAACCAGGTCCATTATGGCTAAATGTGAGATAAGGCGAAACAGTTCCGAGTACGGTTAATTTCATAATATTTCCCTCCAATAATATTTTTCGTAAAAGATAGTTACTTGTTACCTTATATTAATTGAATGCTTATTATATCACACATTATGTTAATTTACAAGTCGTTTGAATTGCAATGATTCCTAACTTATGATATAATTACTTACATAGTTAATATAATTTACAATTGTTAATACATTAAAGGAGTAATATATATGAGTAATAACTCTATAGAAAAAGCTTGGGAATATTTTCTTGAACGGACAAAAAAAGTGTATGTAGAAGAACGCGTAAAAATAGAATCCTATGAAGAATATTTGGCTCACAGATATCGTGATAATTGCTATTACTATAGCGGATATGCAATTATGGGGCTTAAGCCACATGACTATCTTGTAAGAGGTGATATTACCCTTAAAGATGAGTGGCCTTGGCAAAATGGTGGCTATAGACACGGCTGGGTCGAATTTGTGTTCGAAGATGCAGAATATGTTTTTGACTCTATGCTCGAAAAGCCTGTGCCTAAGCAAGAATACTATGATTATTATAAGCCTCAAATAACTTACAAGAAATCTCAAAAAGAAATTTTAGATATATTCTTAAATGGACCTGGCGCTATAAAAATCGATGATTATTTTTGGCAATTCAAGTATTGCATTACGCATATAAGCCCTAAGGAACTTTCATATGATGAAATTATTGAATATGATCGCAATAATGGTTACGTTCCTACTATATTAATGCTTGCTAGAATTCAAATTAATAAGTATACTGGTAATGTAACACGGTTTATCGCATATTCAGAGCCATCAGGTTAAAACTAAAACAGATTAGATATTAATTTTTATCTAATCTGTTTTTAGATATTAATATAATATTGTATAATAATTATAATTTTTTATCACACTATTTAAATAGTTTCTTGTCTCTTTGTATTTAATACATTCATATACATCTGAAAATGTTTTGTATTCTGAAAAATCTTTTTTTAGCCAAGTTTTTGTATTTCCCATTCCCGCATTATACGCTACAACTGCTAAATAATAATTACCTTCAAAATGACTTATTAAATAAGATATATATCTAGTTCCTAAAAATATATTTGTATGAGGATCATATATATCGTAATCTTTCTCATCTATACTATCTATTTTTCTTGCCATATCGTAAGCAGTCGCATCCATAAGTTGCATGAGTCCCTTTGCACCACTACGAGAATTAGCGTTACTATTAAACTTGCTTTCCTGCTTAATAATTGCATATACCAAATTGGGATCAACATTATATATACTTGATGCTTGTTCAATTATTTCTTTGTATTTCCTTGGATACACAACATTTCTAGATATCCATATGACAACAATACAAATCGAAGCAACAACTATTATTATTTGTAATATTCTTTTTAGTGTTTTCTTCAATACCCTCTCTCCTATTTTGCTTCTACCCAGCTATTTCCAACATTTATATCTATAGCTAGTGGTACTTTTAATTTTGTTGCGTTTTCCATTGCATCTTTCATATATTCTTTAACTTGTTCTAGTTCTTCTAATACTGCTTCTACAATAAGTTCGTCATGAACTTGCATTACTATTTTAGATTTAAGCTTGTTTTCTTTAAACTTTCTATACAAATTATTCATAGCAATTTTTATTATATCTGCTGCTGTTCCTTGAATTGGCATATTCATAGCAACTCTTTCACCAAAACTTTTTGTATTGTAGTTTGAAGATTTTAGTTCTGGTATAGTTCTTATTCTTCCAAACTCTGTTTTAACATAACCATTAGCTTCGCCAAATTTTACAGAGTCGGTCATAAAGTTTGCAATACCAGTATAGTGATTTAAATAATTTGTAATATATTCCTTAGCCTCTGCTCTTGTAGAATTTATGTTTTTAGCTAAGCCATAATCACTTATTCCATAAACTATACCAAAGTTTACTGCTTTTGCTTTAGAACGAAGCTCTTTTGTAACCTTTTCTAAAGGCACTTTAAATACTTGTGATGCTGTAACAGAATGTATATCTGTATCGCTTAAAAAAGCATTTATCATACCTGAATCATTTGCTATACTTGCTAATACTCTAAGCTCTATTTGGCTATAATCTGCATCTACAAGCTTTGTGTTTTCACTAGATGCGGTAAAGCACTCTCTAATTTTACTTCCTATTTCTGTCCTTACAGGTATATTTTGAAGATTTGGTTCTACGCTACTAAGCCTTCCTGTAGCTGTAACTGCTTGCATAAATGTAGTATGAATTCTTCCATACTTATCTACACACTTAAGAAGTCCTTCCCCATAAGTTGAAGCTAATTTAGCAAGAGACCTATACTCTAGTACTAATGGTACTATTTCATGTTTATCTTCTATAGCTTCTAATACCTCTTTATCCGTAGAATAACTTGTCTTAGTTTTCTTAGAACACGGTAAGTCTAATTTTTCAAACAAAATATGTCCAAGTTGTGCAGGTGAGTTTATATTAAACTCCTCTCCCGCTAACTTATATATTTTAATTGCAAGTTCCTTTATATGTTCATCTAAATACACACAAAATTCTTTTAGTTTATTTGTATCAAGATACATTCCGTTGCTTTCAATATTTGCAAGAGTTTCAATAAGAGGTATTTCTATATTATTATATAATTCTTCTAAGTTAAATTCTTTAAGTTTTTCATTTAATATACTATTTGCCTCTTTAATCCCCTTCAAATATGTATAAATATATTTTTGGTCCGTATCTGTTAATTCTAATTTTTCTACTACCGGTTCACTTGAAGCATCTAGCATATCGAAAAGAGAAGTTTGAGCTGGTTTTTTCTTTGTGTTTTGTTCTAATTCAGGAAATGCTACATCTAATAAATTATATACTATATTTGTAATAGAATAATTAGTTTCTGTTGCGTGTAATAAATAATATGCTATCATTACATCTTGATTAAATCCAATAGGATTTTTATATTCAGCATCAAAATACAGTTTTAAAACTTTTTTTGTATTATAACCAATCTTCGCACTATCCGCCTCACAAAAAGCTTTTAAAACGTCTTTTAAATTTTTCTGAGACATATCAATTACATATATATCATCTTTAATATATAACAACAATTTGTTTCTTAATTTATCATATGAAAAATCACTATCTATATATGTAAATACAATATCCGAATTGCTATTTGAAATAGCATTATTTACTTTATCTAGTGTAGTTAATATATTAAATTTTGTTTTAGATAAGTCTTTGTAAAATTTAGCTGCTGAATCTGTTTCTAAATTTTTAATATCTTCTGACGATACATATCTTTCTAAAAATTTCTTAAAAGCAAGTCTTGTAAATAATTGACTAAGTTTAGGAAGATTTACATCTTTTAATTTAAATTCATCATAGTCCATATTTACTGGTACATCAGTATTTATTGTAGCAAGCTTGTAACTTAAATATGCCATATCCTTATTATCTTTTAGACGTTCTCTTAGTTTCTCACTTACATCTATACTATCTACATTTGAATAGATATAATCTAAATTGTTATATAACTCAAGTAGTGATAACGCTGTCTTTTCGCCAACCAAAGGAACTCCCGGAATATTATCCGATTTATCTCCCATAAGAGCCTTCATATCTATTACTTGCTTAGGTGTTATATTATATACTTCTTTTAGTTTTGGTATATCGTATATAGTATACTCTGTTTTCCCCATTTTAGTAGATGGCATAACAATGCTTGTATTTTCATCTATAAGCTGAAATGAATCCCTATCTCCTGTTAGTATATATGTCTTTATTCCCTTACTAGAATTATTCTTTGCAACAGTACCTAAAATATCATCTGCTTCATAACCTTCTAATTCAAGTATAGGAATATTCATAGCTGAAAGTATGTCCTTTATAAGAGGCAGTTGTGGTCTAAGTTCATCCGGCATAGATCGTCTTCCTGCTTTATACTCTCCATACATTTCGTGTCTAAATGTAGGTTTTGAAATATCAAAAGCAACCGCTACATAATTTGGATTTAGCTTTTCTTGCATCATATAATATATGTTTAAAAATCCATACGCTGCATTAGTATATGTTCCATCTTTTGTTGTTAAAATTCTTATACCATAGAATGCTCTATTCATGATACTATTTCCATCTATTATTAAGAATTTATTTTCATTTTGTTCCATATATTCCTCCATTTATTTTACAAAGATATTACTATATAAACTCCTGCCAAACAATATTTGCAAGGTCTTCTCCTTTATATGTAAGGGATATATTATCCCCAACCTTTTGTAATAATCCTTCGTTAATTAGCTTATCTATATTCTCTTTATATAGCTCATATATATCTTGTTTAAATTTTGTTTTAAACTCAGTAAGATTAATTCCTTGTTTTAACCTTAATCTTAAAATTATATATTCTTTTATAAGAGCTAGCTTATCCATTTCTTCTATATCTTGCTTATTGCTAGTACCACTTTGTATATTTTCTATATATTTATCTATATCTTGTATATTCGTATATCTTACGCTGTTTACAAAGCTAGATGCAGCCGAACCAAAACCTAAATACTCATCTTGGTTCCAATATTTAAGATTATGTTTTGACTCAAAGCCTTGTTTAGCATAATTAGATATTTCATATCTATTAAATCCCGCCTCTTCTAACTTTCTATCCAACATATATTTCATTTCACGTTCTACATTTTCATCTGGAAGCGTTACAAAGTTATTATTTACTAGAAAATCTAGTTTAGTATTTTCATGTAGTTCTAAGCTATATGCGGATATATGTGTAATATGTTCTAGCCCTAATACATAATCTACTGTGTTTTCAAACATATCCAATGTTTCATCAGGCAAACCTATCATTACATCACAAGAAACATTTTTAAATCCAACTTTAATCGCTGTGTTATATGCATTCTCAAAATCTTTTAACGTTGCAACTCTCCCAATCTTTTTAAGTGTTGTATCATTTGCCGACTGAAGTCCTATACTTATACGATTTATGCCTGCATCAAAATAGTCTTGTAATTTTTGTTCTGTTACAGATTCAGGATTAACCTCAATTGTTATTTCTGCATCCTCTGTAGCAAATAACCTTAGTACATCTAAAAGTTTTTCAATATATTTTGAATCCATTACACTGGGTGTTCCTCCACCTATATATATTGTGTTTAGTCCTCTAACAGACAAAAGTTCTGCTTCGGACATTATTTCTTTTATAACTGCATCTATATACTCTCTCACATTTGTTTTATTTACACATGAATAAAAATCGCAATAAAAACATTTGGATGCACAAAAAGGTATATGTATATATGCTCCAAGCATTACTCTTCCTCCGCTATTTTTATGATTTTATTTAGTCTGTGATATACACCAGACTTAGATATTTTGTATGAACATTTTAAAGCAAGTTCATCTAAAGAGGCTTCTGGATATTTTAGTCTTAAAGAGGCTATTTCTTTAAGCTTTGGATTAAGATCATTAAATCTGTCTTCTGATTTTAATTTATTTATTGCTTCTTGTTGCTTTACTGCTGCTTCAATGGTTTTGGTTAGATTAGCTGTTTCACAATTTACGCTCCTATTTATATTGTTAGTTATACTTTTGCTTATTCTAATATTTTCGTATTCTAAAAGGGCCTTATTGGCCTCTAAAATAGCAAGTAAAGTAGATATTTGTTCTGAATCCTTAAGATATATTACATAATTTGAATTTCTCTTAATTATTTTAGGTGTAAGTTCAAATTCACCTAATAATTTCACAATATAATCTGCATATACTTTTGCTTTAGTTGTAATCTCAAAATGGTAATCTGTATTTGGATTTACGACACAACCACTGCCCAAAAACACACCTTTTAAAAAGGCTTTTTTGCAGCAACTATCTTTTACTTGTTTTTTCACTTCTGTAATTTTTAAATCTTTTGATTCTGTTATAAGCTCACCATATCTTAAAGGTAAGATACAACATTTTTTATTTTTAGTCATAAGTATTTCATCTTTTATTTGTTCTGAAAATGACATACTACCACCCTATCTTTATTATTTATATCTTGTATAACCTGAATATCCTTATAGCACTTATGCGATAAGATTATATCTATTACATCTTGTGCTTGTGTATATCCAATTTCTACTGCTATCATTCCACCATCGTTTAAAAAGTTTTTAGCATCGCTATATATTATTTTATAAAAGTCTAAGCCATCCTTACCGCCATATAATGCTATACTAGGTTCTTTTTCTACAAACTCTGAGAGCTCTTTCATTTCACCTTTTGTAAGGTATGGTGGATTTGAGAGTATTATATCATATTTATTATTTAATTTGTATACAGCATCAAACATATTAGACTGTATAATATTGCATTTATTTTCTACGCCATTTAAATTAATATTTTCTCTTGCAACTTGTAGAGCTTCTTGAGATACATCTGAAAGAGTTACATGAGAAATTTCTGTATGCTTTGCAATAAGTATCCCAATTATTCCCGAACCAGTACACATATCTAAAGCTGTTTTATACCCTTTTTCATTAACACTTTTTATAGCAAATTCTATTAACGTTTCTGTATCTTGTCTTGGAATTAATACACTTTCACTTACATTAAATACATCACCATAAATATATTCTTTATTTGTAACATACTGAGGCGGAATTTTTTCATTTGCTATTTTATTTAGCATATTTTCTAAAACCTCAATATCTTTGTCTTCAATCTTTACTATATCTAATTTAATATTTGCTATACTTGTCTTTTTTATATGTGATAAGAGCATAATAATAAGTTCCCTTGGGTTTGAAGTGACATCAAGGGAATTTAAATTGTACTTATCTATTAAATCATTTATTTTACTATTTAATTTACTATTCATTTTCCGTCCTTTTACTAATTTTATTTAGTACATCTTTTACATATGTGTCTATATCGCTTCCTTCTGTATAATCTGTTGTTGCAATATAGTTTACTCTACCATCTGCAAGTAATTTGTTGGCTAATTGCTCTTTCTTATCATATACAGATATGGCATGTCCGCCATTATCTTTTACAAGTTTCATACATGGCACATCCGTCAATCCATCTCCAAAATACACCATATTTTCAAAAGGAATTTTCTTATCTTTTTCTAACATTTTATCATTTATACTTGCATCATATACTTCATATATACCTTTATTAATTCTGTACAAAAACTGGGTTTTATTTGTATAGTTTACAGAAACAGCTGGCCATTTTGCAATTTCATCTACATTGTATAAAAAACTACAAGCGTATATTCTTTCAAATTCTTTTGCTATTTCTGTTCCTTCTATCATTTCTTTAATTCCAGAAGAGACGATATAATGGTGCATTGTAATTCCAAGACTTGCAGCATAAGCATTAATTCTAGCAAACCAAGTTGTTACACCTGGGTAGAATTCTATATTTTTACCATATTGTATAAAGGAAGATTTTTTAACAGACATATTCTTTTCTTCTGCCTTTTTAAGCATTAGATACATATATGCTAATACATTTTCCATATTGTTTTCAATTTTTAGTTTTTCTACTTCTTTCCAAAATTCATCACTTGTCATTTTAAGTGCTGGTATAAAGTTATATTCTTGTATATTGCCGTGTGCTAAAGTTCCATCAAAGTCATAAATAAATGCTACGTGTTTTTCTTTCATAATAACCCCTTTTATATTAATTTAATATATATTTAATAAAATAAAAGTGCTACTTTAAGTAGCACCATTATATTACATTTTTGTTCCGTATTTTTCCATAAATTTTGCGGCTCTACCTTTAGAAGAAACAGCTTGTTTTAATCCTGTAAAGAAAGGATGACATGCACTACATGTATCTGTTTTCATTTCTTTTTTAGTTGAACCAACTTTAATTACGTTGCCACAAGCACAAGTTATTGTTGCTTCGTTGTAGTTTGGTTGTATTTCTTTTCTCATTTTTTGTCCCTCCTTGTATTTGGAATCGTTTTTACCTTAATATTTTAACACAACTTAAAATAAAATACAATGGTTTTTTAGAAAAATATTTGTTTAGATGGCTATATTATTGTCTTTTATATACCTTTCAACTATTTCTAATTTAACTTTATCTTTTTCTCTAGTACTTGAAACTAAATATTTGTAGTATTTAGGTATACTTTCTAAATTATATTTGCTGTATTTTTCAACTTTCCATTCCTCTTTAGTGTCTAAAACACATTCTACTTTATCATTTACTATGTACCATCCATTTGGTTTTTGTTTAAGGTCGAATCTTTCTTTTAGTTGCTCTAGACCTTTTTCTGTAATGGCAATATCTAAGTCTCCCGCATCTGGATATAATCCTCTTATAACAAGAGCGGAAGTAGATAATATCCAAAACTCATCATAGTCTATTCCTAAGATTTCAATTACATCAATTAATTCTTCCCTACTCATTCTTTTTTCCATATTAATAACACCTCTTCCAATTTATCTAGATTTTTATTTAGCTGTTATTAATAAATTACTTTAATTGAAAGCTTATCCCCTTACTGTTTGCATATGTTTCTGCTGCCGAACCCGACTTGCCACCAATCACAAAGCCTTCTGGATAAGCATAAAATGCCATGTGACTAATATCTGTAACTGTTTCGGGAACGCTAACAAATTTTAAATTAGTGCATCCACCAATACTTGCATGTCCAATCTTTACAAGCCCATCATTCAAAACAAGCTCTCGTAAGCTGGTGCATCCTTGGAATGCTGAATTGCCAAGTTCAAAAACACCACTTCCACAAACTACGATCTCTATTTTGGTGTTCATTGAGAAAGCAAATGCAAGAACAGTCTTTACCGAGTCAGCAATACGAATAGCCTTTACATTTGACTGGGCACCAAATACATAAGAACTTATAGTTGTAATCTTTTTTCCATTCCAAGTCTCTGGGATTACAACTATTTCATCAGAGCCTAGATATCTCAAAAGTTCCACATCACCATTACCATGATCAACACATTCAAAATCACTTTCTGGAGAAGCTGGATGATTCATTACCATTTCTATTGTTATTCTTTCAGAAGCAGAATTGTTTGTGACATCATCATTATTGGGTTGTTGATTATTCTCTACTCCAGTGTTATTTTGTACACTTTCATTATTATTTGTGCCAGAATTGTTATTATTTAATACTAATAACACCGTCGCTATTACTACTGCAATAACTGCAATTATTACTATCGTGACTATTAAGCCTATTCCTTTTTTGTTATTTTTCATTTGTTAATTCCTCCTTCATTTTCTAAAATTATATATTAAATATAATTTTATAGCAAGTGCTTTTATTTTATTTCCCAATATATTGAGTATTTATGATATTATTTGCTCATTCAACGTCCTTAAAATTAAGTTGTAACCCTTGACATTGGTAAAAAACGAATGTATAATGAGTATATTAATAGTATTATTACTATTTAATTCGAGTGTTTCGCGACTCATTTAACTGCGAACTAAATATTGAGCGTCTCACAGCTCATTTAATGGTGAACTATATATTCGAGTGTTTCGCGACTCATGTAATGGCGAATTTTAATCGGGGGGTTAAAACTTTTGTTTTAACTTCCTATTTTTATGTCAGGAGGTGATTATATGAAACTTAAATTCTATGAGGTAGATAGTGAATATATAAAATATTTAAAGGAAAATGCAGATAATAAAGTTCCAAATTTTGAGTACAAAAAACACAAGAAGTTTTTTTGTGGTATTGTACTAACAATCAATAATTTTAATTATTTTGCACCTGTTTCTTCGTACAACAAAAAGAATCAAACTACCTTTTTAATTCTAGATAAAGACAAGAAAACAAACTCTTTAAAACCGATTTCTTCGTTAAGATTTTCATTTATGTTTCCATGTCCAAATAAATATTTAAGCCAAAAAGATTTCTCAAAAGAAGATCCAAAATATCAAATTCTGCTTCGTAAAGAACTAAAATATTGCAATGCCAATAGCGATAAAATAGTTAAATTAGCTAAAAGAGTATATAAATTAGGTATAAAAGAAAAAACGAGAACTAAATTTAATATTTGTAATTTTACCAAATTAGAAAACATATGTTTAGAGTTAGAAAGGCATAGTGGTAATTTAGAATAAGACTTTTAATGAGGAACACACCCGTCTTTGCAGATACGTTCCTCATTTATTATAATTCTTCTAAATAATTTACTGTCTTACCCGTATTTTTAGCATATTCAATTTCAGACTTAGTACTTTCGCCTATATAGCCACCAACATTTATTACAAATATTTCATCTGCCATGTCTATTTTTCTTTTATGCATGTCATCTAACATTATTTTTGTTTTTGTTAGTGTTCCGTCGTCCATGTTTTCCCATACTTCATTATCTCCAGAATGACCAAATAGACCAACAGATATTACAATATTTCCTTGTAATGTTAAATCTTTTTGAGCTTTCATAAATTCATCTTTAAATTTAGTCGAGCCACATAACGTTATTATCTTATAATCTTTTATCATATATACCCTCTTTTATTCCTCTTATTTTTCTAATTCAGTTTAACTAGTTCAAACTTCGTATAATCTCCGCTAACCATCCTGTATTCAACGCCATCTATTTCTCCTTCACGCACCATATAATGACCTTCTCCGTGAAGATGTCCATAAATACACATTTTAACGTTATACTTCTTAAAAATCTCTTGTATCTCGTGTCTACAAGGCGGGAAATGTGTCATTACTAGTATGTCTTTATCTTTGTTTTCCTCTGCAATACTATTTAGAGAAAGTTCTAATCTCACCAATTCTCTTAAATACACTTTGTGGTCATCTACATTATTGTCTTCTGTATTACCCCAACCTCTAAATCCGCATATATTTATATTTTCTACTAGAAAGCTATTGTTATTTAATATTTTAATCGTACTAAAATTGTTTTCCTCTAAAAATTTGTTTACCTTTGTTAAAGTTGAAAAGTAATAATCATGATTTCCTTTTATTATTATTTTATTTCCAGGAAGACTATCTATATATGCAAAGTCTTCGTATGCTTCATTTAAATCTATTGCCCAAGAAATATCTCCCGGAATAAGTACCGTATCTGTATCTTTTACGGTTTTTCTCCAATTTTCATCTAATCTTTGTTCATAATTTTCCCAGTCTTTACCAAATAGTTCCATTGATTTATTTGGAACCGCTTTTGAAAGATGCAAATCTGAAATTGCATATATAGCCATAATCTCACCCCTATTCCTCTTCTATATTCATACTAGCTTTTGCATTTAAACTTAAATCTTTGGTATATTTCCCTTCCCTGTATTTAAATATTCCGGCTGCAGTTATCATAGCAGCGTTATCCGTACAATATTTAAGTTCTGGCAAATATACTTGTATGTTTTGTTTATTTCCTTCTTCAGTTAACAATTCACGTATTTTTCTGTTTGCAGATACACCACCTGCTAAGGCAATTTTGTTTATGTTAGTTTGTTTTGCAAGTGTCAATGTGTGGTCTACTAAAACTTCAGCAACATTATTTTCAAAACTTGTACACATATCTTCAATTCTCAAATTTTCTTTTTCCTTATTCGCCATATTTAACACAGCTGTTTTTACACCACTAAAGCTAAAGTCTAAATTTTCTTCAAATTTAGTTTTAGGTAGTTTGTATGTAGCTTGTCCGCTTTCTGCCATTTTACTTACTTCAGGGCCTCCTGGATATCCTAATCCTAGTACACGAGCCACTTTATCGAAAGCTTCTCCTACAGCATCATCACGTGTTTTTGCAAGTATCTTAAAGTTTGTATAATCTTTAACTTCTATTACGTGAGAATGCCCACCAGATACTACTAAAGATAAAAATGGGGGTTTAAGATTTGGATGTGTTAAAAAGTTTGCTGCTATATGTCCAGCTATATGGTGCACTGGTACAAGTGGTATGTTTAGAGTATATGCCAAAGCTTTAGCAAAAGATACACCTACTAAAAGAGCGCCAACAAGACCTGGGCCTATAGTCACAGCTATAGCACACAAGTCTTCAAGTTTTATACCTGCGGTGTCTAACGCTTCATCCAACACAAGTCCAATGTTTTTAGTATGGTGCCTTGATGCTATTTCTGGCACTACTCCACCATATTTTTTATGTACATCTATTTGTGAAGATACAACATTTGCAAGTACTTTAAAATTATTATCATTATTATTCTCTCCATTAAATTCAAGTATTGCTATTGATGTTTCATCACAACTACTTTCTATTCCTAATATATACATTTATATTCTCCTTTATAGCATAAGTATTAAACTTAAAAGCCAGCCTATTACTGCATATGCCGGTTCAATTATCCACACATATGCATCAGTTAAAAATAGCACAAGTAATATCCAAAAAGAATACTGTTCTAGTTTATCAAACCACTGTTTAGCTTTATATGGTAAAAAGTAATATAACACTTTTGAGCCATCAAAAGGTGGTAATGGTATTAAATTAAACACAGCAAATACTATATTAAACTCAATCATAAGTAGTAGTATGTTAAATATTATAGCCAGCACACTACTTGTAGCCACCGCATCAAACACACCTACTACTAAAAGTATTTTTAAAAGTATAGTTACCACTAACGCTAGTCCTAAGTTAAACATTGGACCTGCAAGTGCAACTAGCATATTTCCTTTACCACGTTTTTCAAAATTTCTATCATCTACCATAACAGGTTTGCCCCAACCAATTCCAATTAAGGCAATAGATAAAAATCCAAACCAGTCTATGTGAGCAAACGGCGAAAGAGTGAGTCTCCCCTGTGCCTTTTGACTTCTGTCTCCCAGCTTATACGCAACAATTGCATGACCAAATTCATGTATTGCTAGTGATAACAATAATGCTGGTAAAAAATATAAAAATTCTATTAAACCTTCTCTTGTAAATATATCAAACATAAGATACCTCTTTATTTATTAATCTTCTAAAACACTATCTAATACTTGTTTGAAACTTTGTATAAAATTTTCTGTATTGCTAACGTACTCTTTGGCTTCGAAAATTTCAGCCTCTTTTATTTTCTCAACAATTTTATTTTCGTCCTCTGTACTTAAAATATAACCTTGCTCTGTCATCTTTTTAATTACTTGAAGCTGATGGTCATTAATATGCTCACCATATTTTTCAAGTCTTGGCACAGCTATAACTTTCTTTTTTAATTTCAATGCATTAAGTATTGAGCCAACACCACCATGCGTTATTATTATATCAGCTTTTAAAAGATAATTGTTAAATTCATCAAAAGGAACATAATTTAACACAGTTAAAACCTTAGATTCATATTTAGTATTTCCCGCTTGTACTATGACTTCATCTGTTATTTTACCATCAATTACAGCTTGTTCTACCGCCTGTATAATTCTTGTAAAAGGTTTGTCTTGTGTTCCAACTGTTAAAAATATCATTAAAATATTCCTCCTAAATATGTAGCTTTAGGATATACTTTTAACATATCCTCCCACTGCACAATAAACTTATCTGCAAATTTATATATAAACTTACCAGAACCAGTAGGTGTAAATACATTTGCATAAGTTTCTATAAATACTATCTTTGCACCTAAAAGCTTACCTATAATACACATAGGCATAGCTGTATGCGTACCAGTTGTAACTACCGCTTTTGGTCTTATTTTTATAAACAAACCTAATGACTTTATAGTGTTGAAAGTTGTTTTAAAAAAGTATGTAATCTTTTTTACCCTAGTACCATATACCAAATAATGCATTTTATCTTTATATTCCTCTTTAAGCGAAATTGTAGATGCTGTTTTTTCAGTAATTAAGTGAAAATCATAATCCTCAAAAATAGGTTTTAATATCATAAGCTCTGAAAAATGGCCACCAGTACTAGAAATAAATATAACCTTCTTTTTCATAAAGAAAACTCCTCTATTTTTTATTTATTTAATTATATCTTTTACCGTTTTGTACAATATAGTTTATATTGGATAAAAATCTATTAAAATGTTTTATATATCTGCCTTTTATCCCTACTATCTTTAAATATCTATTATTCTTATATTTTGGGAAATATTCATTTACTTTACCAAATGCAAATTCTATTCCCTTTTTATATTTTATTTTATCCTTGCACTTTGCAAGTCTTTTTGGAAATGTTGTAAATGCATATCTTGCATATAAATATTCAAGCTCATCTTTATATTCTTCATATACTCCTTGCGCTTTGTAATATTTAATAACGCGCTCCATATTATTTATTATATCATAAAGTTTATCATTGTAAGTATAGGTAATCGAATTTTTTCTTTGTAAATAGTTATATAGCGGCTCTTTCACTACTCCAATGGTATCTATATGAGGATAAAGTTTAAGTAAATATTCCATATCTTCATACCATACACCACTCGTAAATTTGACTTTTTTCACAATTTCCGTTTTATATATCTTGTTCCACATAACTGGATAAAATATTGTCATGGTCTCTCTTATTTTGTTTTTATGATATAAATCTTCAGTATATCCAGAATAAACAACTCTTGTGTCCGAGCTAGTTTCATATACAAGCCTTGAGTCACAAGCTACAATATCAAAATTATCAGATTCTATTTTATTTATCATAGTTTTGAACATATTAGGTTCTATATAATCATCGCTGTCTATAAAAGTAATATATTTACCTGTAGCTTTTTCAATACCATCATTTCTAGCTTCGCTTATATCGTTGTGGTCCCTTTTTATATATATAACTTTCTCTGGATATTTTTCTTTAAATTCTAATATTAGCTTTTCAGAATTATCCTCTGATGCATTATTTATAATTATTAATTCAAAATCTTTGAAACTATTATTAAAAATACTTTGTAAACATTTAGTTAAATACTTTTCTGTATTCCATACTGGAAGTACTATACTAAGTTTTGGATTTTTCATCAATTTTTTCACCTCTATAGAAATTTGTAACAATTCCTGCTACAACACCTAAATAAATTGAAATTATATACTCATCAATTACATGACCTGCAAAATAACCTGTAAAATATGTCATAACAATAGCAAGTACATAAACTGCAAATTCCATATTTATTATATCAAATAAATGTTTTCTGCATCTATACAAAGAGTATAGAATTCCTAGTAAAAATGGAGAAACAAAAAGTATTATTCCTATTATACCTAGATTATAATAATGAGATATGAGATCGTTCTCTATCATATAACCTCTAGTATTTAATGGAGTTGCACCCATACCAAATAAAGTATCAAGCAGTAAATTGTCATTGTTTTGTTTTATACGTTTAATAATTGCAACTTGTCTACCTCTATTATCTCCTTTTATAGATACAGGCATATCAAAAATTTCTAACCAGAAATCCAAATCATCTTGGTATGGATAAATTTCTAATATATATTTATTTGTTATATAGTGATACTTGTACATTTCAGAAATATATTTGCTTTTAGCAGCTGCTATTAAATCTCCCTTTAGACCCTTTGTATAATTTTTTAATTTAGTTTCATCTGAAAGTATATTTCTAAATTCCTTTAATGACATGTACTGAGCATGGTCCATTTCTACCATCTCTTCATCATACATTCCTTCATACTCTGATGCAAATGCTCTAGTGCTTGAAGGCGAATGTATGTATAGAACTACTGCTACTATTAAAACTATGCTTAGGCTAAATATATTTTGCAATTTTAACTTAAATCTCTTAGTAAAATATAATATGGCATACATTATTATCATTGCTACAAATACTAGTATCCAACCATAATTTGCAACTCTAGTACCAACTAGCACCATACTTACCACTTGTAGTAGTACTACTATATATAAGTACCACTTGTTTTCTCTTACTGTATAATATATAGTCATAGGAAGCAAAAATACGAGTAATGCACCTATTTGGTTTGCTGAAACAAAATAGCCTTTAGAAAGTGTTTTATCATAAGTTAAATTGTCTTTTACAAACCAATCTATGACGTTATACTCTATTTTTCCATTAGTTTGAGAATACGATGCAAATGATACTTCACATATGTTTGTTATGATAATAACTAAAGATATAAAAGCTACTACTGCTAATATAACTTTAAACCAATCTTCTCTTGGCGGTTTTGTTATTATCACAATATATATTAAAAACACTGGTATTATAAGCCTTAATACATATAATATTTCTGTAATAAAACTATATATGTTTTCTGATATATAATAACCATTAAAGCTTACTATATTTATGTGGTGTAATAAACTATACAATATTACAACTCCTAAATATCCTAAAATAGCATAGGCATATTTCGTATGATATTTATACTTTATTTGGCTAATAACAACAATTGTAAATATTGTTATTACAAACATTGTTCGTATAAGCGTTGCTATGGAAATACCAAATACATCGAATGCATTACCTACAAGTGCCATATAAACATCTAATACTGGCTGTATTGCTAAAAATATCATAAGTAAATTATTCAGTTTTTCGTATAGTTTATATTGTCTCAATTTATTCCTCCAATAATTTTGTAATTTTATCTAATATTTCTTTATTTTTATTTTCATAAGAATAACCTTTAACTTGCTCTTTTAAATTTTCTACAAGCTCACTATTTGTTATTACTTGTTTTATTCCTTCATTTATTCCTTGTTCAGAGTTTTCTACCACTATCCCATATTTATCTTGTATTAACTCTTTAGTATAGGCAACATCTGTTGTAATTACAGGAAGTCCTAATGTTAGCGCTTCAACTCTTACCATCCCAAAAGATTCAGATAAAGAGGATAACACAAACATGTCACACTCCTTCATAAAAGCATATGGATTATACCCTATTTTATCACTTTCTATTATATCTATGCTTTCTGTTAAATTTAGTCGAATTATCTCTCCTAATAATTTTTCTCTATAATCACCATAGCCTATTATATACGCATGAAGATTTGTAATATCCATTTCTTGTTTTAAAGTATATATTGCTTTAATAATTCTTTCAAATCCCTTTTCAGGGCAAAACCTACCTAATGTTACAAGGTTTAGTTTTGATTTATCTATTGCTATATTATTTACAGTAATTTCACTATTTGCTTTTTCTAATACGACTTCGATATCTATATAATTTTCTATAACAAAAGTTTTATCTTCATTTCCATATATCTTGCAAAAAGATTTTCTAGCGTCCTCGGATACTGTTATATGTTTATTAAATAGGTTAAATATCTTTTTAAATGTATCTTCGTATCTTTTTGTCCTGTTGTATGTTGCATAATCCTCGTGTATCCAATTTATTTTTCTTTTCGAATTACCATAAGCTACAAATGCAGAACAAAATCCGGCTTTAAAAGCGATTTCTAAGTCATAAATTGCAAGACCCATATTTTTTCTTTGTCTTTTAATAAACTGTTCTATTTTGCCAATTTTAAGCATATATGACATATATATTTTCTTTATAGCTAGTCCTAGTTTAAATTTCTTCAGCAAACTCTTTAAATCTTGGTCTATTATATTAAATGCTTTAGGGCCATATATAATATTTATATTTTTAGCTATGTTTTCTAGTCTATCTCCGTTGTTATGCAAAACTAGTATATCCATGTCGTATTTTGTTATATCCAAGTTGTTAAGCATATTTTCTAAAAGTATACTTACTCCACCTAATTTTCTTTCATCTACAACAAATAATATTTTTTTCACTATATCACCTATTATTTATATTCTATCTTTTATTTTCTTTTTAGTTTGTTTATAATTCTTCTTACTAAGCGCTCTTTACTCATTTTGTTTATATACTCTAGTATATTTTCATCTTTTATATTATATAGCCTTTTAAAGAACTTTTCTCTATTTCTATGAGGATTGTCTGGTTTTTTATGATTATATTTAAAAACATCCACGTTCTCATCTAATTTATATAACGTTAGGTTTTGTATATCCTCAAAAAATACTTGTCCTTTTTTAGTGTTAAGTAAAACTAAAGACGTGCCGTTTTGGTATTCAGATATGTTTGTTAGTTTATCTACACCCCAAAAATCCCCAAGCGTTATATCTGCAAAGTTATATGGTTTTATAAACTTACAGTCATAACAACAAGGTCTGTTTGCGATAGCTCTCAAAAACGCTGTTAAGAAAGTTAGTTCTTCCTCACGAGTGCCATCTACATATTCAACTATAGGTTTTAAATTATCCCATCCATTAGATTTAGCTCTAAATGAATACTTTTTAACCTTGGAACCTTGTTTTAATTCTAATGCTTTAATATATCTTTTAAACACCTTTGGTGAAGGATTAGAATGACAAATTATATCGCATAAAATTAAATTTTGATAATCTTCATTTAAATATGTGCTAAGGCCTGCTGTTTGGCAAGGTGTTCCAGTAAATAGCACCTGTTTACCATCTTTTAAATCTTGCTTAACACTTTCATATATACCTAAAATATTACTTCTTAAATATTTAGAACCACGGAATCTAAATGCCTGTTCTAAAGTTTCAGCCCTCATATGTACTACTTCAAAATCTTCGTTATATGCTACACCGTAGCAAACCGCATCTTTATTTTCAAACAATTTATTAACAAGTGCACTAAATGCTCCACCTGATGTGCTTTCAAACAATGTTTCTTTATCATTATTTATGGCAGCGTACGAAATGTACTTTCTGTCTTCATTCTTAGAATAATTGCTACAAGTATTTAAGCACTTGCCACATTTAATACATTTTTCTCCTATTATCCTTGGATATATAAATCCCTCACTGTCCTCTACCATTTCTATTGCACCTTTAGGACATATTAATGCACAAGCCGTACATCCGTTACAGGTTTTCTTATCTTTAGTTTTCAAATATATATTTTCCAAATTAGGCTTCTCCTTTTGAAATTTTTCTTTTTAATATTTTCCCAATTAATTTAAACGAATTTTTGTTATATAGCACTGAGAATATTATAACCGCTACAAGCATAACTAGGTTTAGCCAATTTATATTTATATAATACATTACAAATGTAGCTGCAAACGCTATAAACATGTAAATTAACATTTTAATATTCCATTTTACTTTTACATACTTTCTACAGTCGATAGCCCTGTATATAAACATTGCAAGATATGCCACTGCAGTAGATAATGATGCTGCATAAAGTCCGATGTGTTTTATTAAAACTATATTTACTACTATGTTTATAACAGCTGCAAAAAATGAAGTTTTGGATATATCTTTTGTGCGTTTCATTGCAACATATATTGCACTTATTAAGCCTACTCCTACATTAAATAATGATGATAGCATAAGAAGTGGTATTTGGTTATATGCTTCACTAAATTTAGCATTTATTAACATTGGAAATATAAACGGAGTAACGCCAATAATTATAAGAGCAAAACACCCAAATACTTTAAATGCCGTATTAATTGTTTTGGAAAAATATTCATCTTTATCGTGGTCGTTTATATGTACTGCTGCAGATTCTGTCCAAGCTATGTTAAATATGTTGTATGCATTTATATACATTCCAGAAAATTTATTTGCTGCTGCATATATACCATTTGCCGCAACAGACATCATGCTTGAAATTATGGTTCTATCTGATACATTTATTATCCACCAAGATATTGCATTTGGTATCAAAGCGGCCGCATATTTTACCATTGCTTTTAAAAGTTTAGAACTAAACATTTTTGGCACGATGTATTTGTACGTTTGCTTAGATAATAGTAAATATACTGTGGCTAACATATTAGCTATAAATATGGCTAAGAACATTCCACTAATGCCAAGTTTTAATCCAACAATGAACAATACGTTTAGTATTACGGTAAAACCGGCTACTATAAAGCTACCAATTGAATACTCAGTATTGTTTCCCAAACCTCTTGCTACTTGTAGCATAAGTGTAGATAGTATCGTAGCAAATACATTTATTAATAGATAATATTTATACTCATTAGATATAAATGGAGCTATACACATAAATATTAATGTATATGTTACAATACCTATTACAACAAGTGTAAAGGCACTTGTAATAAGTTTTGTTTTATCTTCCTCATTTTCTCTTGCATCTATTAAAAATCTAAATAGTGCTTGTTCTATCTGTATTGTAAGAATTGGTACAAGTAGAGCTACTATTGTATTAAATAAGTCTACTACACCAAATTCTGTCGTACTAAATACAGCTGTGTAAAGAGGGAGCAAAAAGAAACTTATCATTTGAGTACATACTCTTCCTACTGTTATTATTCCTGTATTTTTTATTAATTCCTTTTCCCTAGACATAGTCTATCTTAAAGTACCCCTTTCTTTAAATATTCTATAGACTGAACTCTCATCTCGTCTATTTTTTCTTTTGTAAATGTATAATCTAACTTTTCATCAAGGTCTATATTTTCTATATTGTCCGCAATTCTAGCGCCTAAATTCAACGCGTCGAGTAAATCTTTTATTCTACCAGCTCTCTCTTTAGGCATTACTGAATAAAATTTCTTTTCATAAATTATACTAAACACTGTTCCGTGGAACGAGTTCGTTATTATATACTCTGCGTTTTTAAATGCATTTACAAAGTCTATTGGCCCTTTGGAATATAAGTTCATATATTCGGTATCATAAACGTTGTATTTTCTAAAATGAACTATTTTAAGCCCTGTATTTTTCGATATATAGTTTGCAATTTTAGTTACCTGATCACTTTCAAACAAAGTATATACTAAAATATATTTTTCGCCTCTTAAATTTACTGTAGTGTTATTAGCTATAAGCGTGTCCCATTCAGCTTTATTTAAAAGCAACGTTGGGTCAATTACTTGCTCTACTTTTTTACCGCAAATATTTTCAAGCGGCTTTATTATACTTTGTTCTCTTACAGATATATAATCTAACTTTTCTGTTTTAGTTTTAAAATCTAATGCATTTATCTGTAATAATTCTTCATTACCCAAACTAGCACCATATATTACTCTTTTAATGTTTTTATCTGTTTTAAGGTTTAATGTATATATGTCAGACAGACCATCTGTTAGGTCGGAGTTCCATATTTGGTCACTACCTGCTACAAACACATCGCCCTCTTCAATATCTTGCTCTATTTGAGAAATATTCTTATATTTCTTATTGTTTGTATCTAAGTATATATCACTAAAGCTCTTAAAGCTTCTTTTCCTTTTTAAATTACGTGGTAAAAACCACAAGCTCGAAAAAAAAGATTTAAGAGAATTTTTTCTTATTAATTTGTAATCTTCAAGTATTGCTTCATTTTCATAATTTACAAACGATGGACTTGTTCCAAGTTTTTTTAACATTTCTTTTAATGCATAAGCTTGAAGCGTGGCCCCATAATTTTCAGCATTATGAAAAGTAAGCATCTTAACTTTTAGCATTTATTTTTCACCACAAATATTATACCAAATATTGGTTGGTATATCAAGAAAATACTTGAAATATCTGTATTTCTATGAGTAAAGAAAACACCCTACATACAATTTGTACGTAGAGTGTTTATCATGCTTTATACTACAATCTATCTGACCAAACAGCTATAAGAATAGGAATGAATATCACAGAAAAATTTATTAATATGTCCATATTTCTTAGCCTTTCAAACTACAATGTCATCTTTTTGTTCGAATCGCTTTTGTTCAACTTCATCTTGCTTGTCTTCTTTTAATATTTTAACGAGATATAAACCAAGAAAAATCGCGTATAACGCAAGAATAATTACTATGAACCAATCGTCTGACATCACTTTCTCCTTTAGTAGTTATTTATTATATGCGTAAGATAAATATAGTATACTTGCTCATCCGTATCTTCTAGCTGTCTGTTAATTATTTCGGGTACATCAAACATACCTGTTATACAAGCAATTTTCTCTTTATAACTTGAAGGTCCAAGATACATCTCTAACGCATCATTTGCGGTTTCAACACAGCTAGCAATTTTTATTAGTGCCTTAGCCTTTGTTCTAGATATAGGATTTGCTCTTAACACATAATTCTTGTCTAGCATTTTTAAGGTTTCTATAAGTGTAAGCCTATATTTTCTTTCCTCATTGCCTTCAAATTTTGTATATAATTCTTCTAATCTGACAAGCTGTTCTAATATTAGTCCATAGCCTGTTGCAAGTTTTGTAAGATACTCTTCACTTACGTTGTTCTTTTTTCCTCTTTCCAATTCGTAGATGTAAACGTTACTCACAGTAGAAGCTGCACTTGCTTCGATTAGCGACATGTTGTTCGCGTATCTAGCAATTCTTAAAATCTTACCAATGTTTTGCATAAATAATTCTCCTTCTTAAATTTATTTAGGATTATTACGTATTTACGCAAATATTATAGCATAAAAGTTTAAGTTTTACAACACAGATATTGCAATACCTATGATTATTAAAATACTACATAATATTTTCTTGTATATTTGCTTCTCCTTAAACCAAAACTTACCCAATATAATTGCCTCTATAGCAGACAATTGCTTAATTATAGTCATTATAGCTACTTCGCTCTCAGGCATTTCATTGGCCGCAAACAAGAATTTATCTCCTATTACTAGACTTATAGCAGCAATTAATATCCAATAATTCTTTTTTAACTTTGACAAATGAATTTTTCTTCTTTTTACCAATAATATAAATATATACATCACTGTAAGGAACAGCAAAAACCAAAATTGCATTTGATCACCAGTAGCATACATCAATACCTTTTTATCCAATATTCCAGCTATAGCACTTAATAAGCAGGCACACAAAAGCAAAAATATGCTCTTAAATGAAGTTTCTTTGTTTTCCTTAGTATTGGATACTTTGTTTACTAAAAACAAGCCTAATATAACAATAGACATTCCTGTTAATGTATTAAGAGTTATTACTTCGCCTAAAAACACCGCACTCATAATAGTAACAAAAATTATTCTTGATAAGTTTATTACACTATATAAACTTATAGTCATTTTTCTCATCACATATAACGATATTATCCAAGATATTACTATCGCCAAAGATTTAACAAAAATAGCTAAAACAACAAACCAATTTATATTAAAAACCGCTTTACAAGTAATTGCCGCTATTATAAACGCAATAAGCGTGAGTGTAGTTAGCACTTCATATATATAATTTTTCTCTATAGCCTTTTTCCTAGTACACTCAAAAAATCCAATTAATATAGCATATATGATAACATATATTATCCACGTTTCCATATTTCACCCTTTTTCTTCAGTACATTCAAACTAAATATAGTTTATAACAATCAAAAATTAAAGTCAATAAAAAAAGACATACCATTTAGTATGTCTTAAGTTTATATTATTAGTCTTTTTTAAGCGGTTTCATAGACCATTTTTGCATATTTCTACATCGCTTGATACATCTGCCTTTCAAGACATTTATAATACCTTTTGACTGCAATTTGACTGCAACTAGCCGAATTTCATTAAAAGTTATTAACACTTAATAGAACTTCTTACAATTTCTTTAAGTATAACATATGTATCTGTGTAATATGTCTAATATATTCATAAACACTTGTAAATAAACAAAGTAATTATTGGATAATCCAACCAGTTTCCGATGTTCCAACTAATTTAATATCCGAAGATAATTCAACAACTGCAATTACAGCCCTTTCAGTAGTATACACACTTCCGTTTGTACTTAGTAATGCTTGCGCGCCTACTGATCCGTATCCCACATAATGCATACCATAATATCCAGCGGAACCACTAAAGTGTGAAGATGGAGTCGCAAGCCAATAGCCAATACTTGTTGGGTCGTTATAAGCTAATATTAAATCGTTATTTAATGTATTAAGTGACGTTAGATTCTGTAAGCTATATGATTGTGAAGAATTTGTAATTGTGGCTTTTATATTATCTTTTGCAGATATTTGAATTTTATTATTATCACTAGCATTTGTTGCGTTTGGAGAATTTGTTTTTTTGGTTATGTTCTGCCATGCACTACCATCATACCATATAAATTTTGAGTGCTTGGTTGCCATCCCTCCAGAAGAAGCGTTTGAAGAGTTATAACATGGTTTATCATCTGTGTCCCAATAAAAATATATACTATTTCCATATTCTTCATATTTATTTTTATTACTCAAATCCTCTCTCACATCATATCCAGTTAATTTGTTTATATCTTCTAGATTTATAGACCTAGCGCTTGTAGCACCTTTACCCGTTCCATATTTTGAGCACACTTCATTTAAATATTTTGCACCGTTTAAATAAACATCTTGTGCTCCTATTAAATCATTGCTTTCCGGTAATTTTTTCCTTTCAACGCTTTTTGCTGAAACTATTAATAACTTGCCATTATCAATACCAAGAACCTTCCAATCGCCTTTATATTTTTCTTCACCATTTTCACCTGCTTTGTCATTATATTCTACTTTATCGCCAATGTTTAAAGAATTACCGCCCCAATTTATTGAAGAAGTATTATCTGAATTTTGCATAGATATTTTCCAACCGTCATCAGATGTTCCTTCTAGAGTAGCATTTCCACTTATCATAACTACGGCACGTACACCTTCTTGATAGCTATTAACACCACCATTAGAATATACACATGATAAATCAGTAATTCTACCTTCGTTTATAGCAAACAAACCATATCCCACCCAATAATCTGAAGTTTCAACAGCATGTGTTGCCAACCAACTATTAACATTAATCATATTATAAATATTATCATTAACATCTTTTAGAGAGCTATCTGATAATTGGTAATTATATGATGTGTTCGTTATAGACGTTACTTTCACCTTTTGTTCTTCAGATGAACTAACGTCTTTATCTACGGAGTTCCAATTGTTTCCATCGTACCATATGAATTTAAGATGGCTTGCGCTCAAATTACCAGATGCCCCGTTTGTTGATGTGTAGTATGGGTAAGTGCTTTCATCCCAATAGAAAGTAATATTATTTAAGTGCGAATTTATAGTTGAGTTTTGATTGTTTTCTGGAATGTACTTTGTTAACCTATTGATATCTTCTATATTTACACTCCTTACACCGACAGCGCCCTCACCAGTTCCATAAATTTCACATAAAGAATTTAGACTGTTAATGCTATTTACATAACTTTCTTGTGAAATGGCTAAATTACTATAGTCACCAAGCCTAAAATAGTCCACAGGAGAAGCTGATATTATTAATAAATTGCCATTCTCGGCACCCAATACTTGCCAATTGCCATTATATTTTTCTGTGAAAACCCCGTTTTGAAAACCGCCTGATTTGTCGTTATAATCTACCATGTCACCAATCTTTAAGACAGTAGTACCTTTTACTACAGTATAGTTATCAAGTTGTGTCCATTCTGAATATACTTTTTCTTGATTTGTATTGTTACTTCCTTGCAACTTATTATCAGCATTTAAAGATTTTGTAATTAAAAGAGTTGCCACCACTCCACAAATTAAAATTATAACAATAAAAACTATTAATCCTATTACTCTTGCTTTTTTCATTTGTTTTCCCCCTCTATTTCCTTCGATTATATCACTAAAACTTTTTCTTGTAAATGTTTTTATTTTAAATTTATTATATAGTTGCAGACAAATAAAACTTAAATAACGCAAATGAAAAAGCCTAATAAAATATTAGACTTTTTGAATGCAACTAGATTTAATAATATACTTAAATCACTATTTATTACTAGTTTTTTGACTGCAATTTGACTGCAACCAGAAAAAAATCATTAGTTTTTATTAGTATTTATTAAATTTTCTCATTTTTATATCAACTTCAAAAAACATTGAAAATGCTTGATTTAAAGTCATTTTTGAACTATTAGCGCTCATTAAAATTCATTAGCCTTTATTAGAAAGCGGCTTCATTGTTGGGAAGAATAGAATATCTCTAATTGAATAGCTATTTGTAAGAAGCATTATTAGTCTATCAAGACCTATTCCTAATCCTCCTGTAGGTGGTAACCCTATTTCTAGACAATTTACAAAATCTTCATCCATTCCGCCTGCTTCTTCGTCGCCTTTGGCTTTTGCTTCCGCTTGTTTTACAAATCTTTCATATTGGTCTATTGGGTCATTAAGTTCAGAATAAGCATTACCATATTCTCTTCCACCAATAAATAATTCAAATCTTTCAACAAGAGATGGGTTAGATGGTTTTCTCTTAGTTAGAGGAGATACTTCTACTGGATAGTCTATTATAAATGTTGGCTCTACTAACGTATCTTCAACAAATTCTTCAAAAAACATATTTATAATGTGTCCTCTTGTATTTTTAAGTTCATCTACTTCCAAGCCTTTAGATTTAGCTAATTCTTGAGCTTCTGCATCAGTTTTTATAGTTTCAAAATCTATACCTGTTACATCTTTGATTGCAGAAATCATAGGAATTCTCTTCCAACCTGGTGTTAAGTCTATATCTACTCCTTGATAATTTATTTTAGTTGTTCCAAGTACATTTGTAGCTATTGTAGATATAATTTCTTCTGCTATATCCATCATATCGTTATAATCTTCATAAGCAGAGTATAACTCAATATTTGTAAACTCAGGATTGTGTTTTATATCCATTCCTTCGTTTCTAAAGTTTCTGCCAATTTCATAAACTTTTTCGATACCACCAGCTATAATTCTCTTCAAATTTAATTCTGGTGCTATTCTTAAATACATATCTAAGTTTAATGTATTATGGTGAGTTACAAAAGGTCTTGCGGCATCTCCTGTAGCAACTGTTGTAAGTATTGGAGTCTCAACTTCTATATATCCTTTATCGTCTAGAATCCTTCTTAACTCTTTTATTATTTTACTTCTTACTATAAATGTATCTTTAACTTCTGGATTCATTATCATATCAACATATCTTTGACGATATCTTAAATCTACATCTTTAAGTCCATGATATTTTTCAGGAAGAGGTCTTAAAGATTTAGTAAGAAGTGTTATTTCCTTTGCATGTACAGAAATTTCTTCTGTTCTTGTTTTAAACACAAAACCTTTAACTCCTATAATATCTCCTATATCATAAGATTTAAATTCTTTGTACGATTCTTCGCCCAAATCATTTGTACTAACATATAATTGAAGTCTTCCAAACATATCTTGTATGTGACAGAAAGATGCTTTACCCATAATTCTCTTACCCATAATTCTTCCAGCAATTACAACATCTTTTTCTACTAATTCATCATAATTTTCTTTAATTTCTTTACTTGTATGAGTTCTATCAAATTTTGTTACTTCAAATGGATCTTTACCATTTGCTCTAAGCTCTTTAAGCTTGTCCTTTCTTACTTCAACTAATTTTTCTACGTCTTGTTCTAGTTCTACATTACTGTTTTCTTCTTGCATATTTTTCTCCTCCTTATATATGCTACATAGAGCATGTAACTACTACACGCTCTTTTTAATATCTAATATTTTATATTTATTAACTCCATCCGGAACTTCAACTTCTATTTCGTCGTCTTTACGTTTACCAAATAAAGCTTTACCTACTGGAGATTCTAAAGATATTTTGCTTTGAGCCACATCTATTTCTGTTGCTCCAACTATATGATATTCTATCTCCTCTTCAAATTCATAATCATAAAGTTTTACTGTAGTTCCAATTCCTACTGAATTTGTAGAAACCTTCTCTACTATTTTAGCTGAACGTAGCATC
This sequence comes from Clostridia bacterium, assembly GCA_045538335.1. Taxonomy (GTDB): domain Bacteria; phylum Bacillota; class Clostridia; order TANB77; family CAG-465; genus UMGS1649. The sequence goes on from JAZSRF010000057.1 coordinate 42,367, forward strand.
GCTTCAGTTTCAGCTATTTTTGCTTCAAGTAAAGCTTGCTCATTTTTAGCTTCGTCATATTCTGAATTTTCAGATAAATCCCCGTACTCTCTAGCTTGTTTTATCTTTTCAGCAACCTCCATCTTCCTTGGCCCCTTAAGATAAGCTAATTCTTCTTGTAATTTTTTATACCCATCTTCTGTAAGAAGTGTTTCGTTGTTTTCCATTGTTTTTCCTCCTAATTAAGTTCTTATAGTTTACCTCAAATACTAAGATTTGTCAAGAACATTTGTTATTTTATTAACCATCTGCGCAAGTTCCAGATAATTATATTTTGTTCTCAAATTTTGTATATTTTCTATATTTACATCTTGTTTATTTATAAATTCATTTAAATATATTATATTAGAGTTATATTTGTCTCGTTTTATCTCTTCTAAATCTATTATTTTTACATTCTTGTTAAGTCTAAATCTCGGGTAATTTTCTCTAAAATCATCTACAAAATATATAACATCATATTCAACAAAAGACTTTCTTTCTTTTTTTAATATTTCTATTGTTGTACCTTCATTTTGATTTATTTGTCTAATTCTTTTTAATATATATTCCGACGGCCTTTCTTTTAAATATATATTTACATCTTTATATTCTTTTATTAAATTAGAAAGTAATGTAATGTTTAGGTTTTTAGAATTTGTAACGACTAGCAGTACTTTTAGTTCGTGTAACTTCATCTGTTTATTCTTATTTACATATTCGTCTATATGTTTATATATGTTACTAGCCATTTCATTTGCAATAGGTAGTTTATAGCCTAACAGTTGCTCAAATTTGTTTGTTAAATACTTGTTGTTCACAACCATATCTTTAGATAATATATAATACCATTTTTTATTGTAATTCTCTAAAGCATTTAATATTATTCTTTCAATTTTTTTGTCATAAACTTTATATTTAATCTTTTCTAAAATATTTTTTGGCTCGTTGTTCATTGTATCCAAAACTCTTTTAGAAAATGTCAATTCATTTACGTAATAATTAGCATTTAACGCTATTTTACTTACGTTTGCCTTATTTACATCTTGCACATCAAATAAAATAAATTTCATATATATCACCTTATGAATAATATATATGAATAATTTATTTTTTTATGATATTTTCTCAGACTTTTCTTCTAATTTATCTTTAGCTTTCGAAATACTCACTCTTTCTCTATTATTATCCAAAGATCTAAGTAGTATGCTAGATAATTTATCTCCATTTAAATCTCTCTTCATTTTACCATCTTCAACAAAAGAGATTATTCCTGTTTCTTCTGATACCACAATTACAAGCGCATCAGACACTTCGCTCATACCTATTGCTGCTCTGTGTCTTGTCCCCACATTTCTTGGCACCATATTTTCAGATGCTAAAGGAAGTACACATTTAGCTGCCTTTATTTGGTTATTTTCTATAATTACAGCCCCATCGTGAAGTGGCGTTCTTGGATTAAATATAGTCTGTATAAGTTCCGATGAAACTTTTGCAGATAAATCTACGCCTTCACGAATAATATCATTTATTTTAGTGCTTTGTTCTATAACAATTATAGCACCAATCTTTTTAAGTGACATTATTTCTACAGCTTTAACTATCTCAGAAATAACTTGTTTATCTCTTATTTTATCATCAAAATCAAAAATATTTGTAAAGTTTTTTCTACCTAATTTTTCAAGTGCGCTTCTAAGTTCAGGTTGGAATACTATAATCATTAAAATCATACCATAAGTCAAGAAGTTTTCTAGTATAAAGTTTAAAATAACTAAATCTAAAAGTTCACTAACTGCAAGCAGTGCAAGTATAATTAAAAAACCTTTGAAAATTTGTACCGCCCTAGTTTTCTTAATAAGTACATAAATATAATATACTACCACAGCAACTATCGCCACATCTAATATAAGCATTACAACTCTAAAAGGACTTGATAGGTCAAATGCATTTTTTATATTAGATAAGAAGTTGAAAAATTTTACAGATAAATCCATTTTAACCTCCTACATAATTGCATATATTAAAGACATAAATACGCCTAGTACGCTACCGCCTATAAGAATCCATACCAATGCTTTTGCCCATAAACTATTTTTTCCGCTTCCCATAATACTACCTCTTTTCTTTTTAATTTTCTATAGTTATATCTAAATAATCTTTGTTTTCTCCCATTTCACCAGGATTAAACATTATATGAAGTTTACCACCTTTTACGTAAAACTCTTCTAATCCCGTCAATGAATAAGTGTATGTTTCTGTGCTAAATAATTTTTTAGATAATACAAAATCTTTTATTTGTTCTCTTATTATTGTTTTATATGTTGACCCAAGTATTACTATAGCAGCTTCATCTTGTGTCATAAGTTTTCTTGTTACTAAGTCTATATTGTATGCATAAAGTTTATATGTAACATCCGTCCCCTTGGCATCATCAATTATTCTTTCATAGAATGTAAATGTTAAAATTCTTTTATCATCTACTTTACTTTCATACTTGTTATATGTAACTTTATATGTA
>JAZSRF010000022.1:0-10800 GCA_045538335.1 Clostridia bacterium
TATGTCAAGTTTTGGTAAGGTTCTTCGCGTTGCGTCGAATTAAACCACATACTCCACTGCTTGTGCGGGCCCCCGTCAATTTCTTTGAGTTTCAACCTTGCGGCCGTACTCCTCAGGTGGGATACTTATTGCGTTTGCGCCGGCACAGACATTTGCATGCCTACACCTAGTATCCATCGTTTACAGTGTGGACTACCAGGGTATCTAATCCTGTTTGCTCCCCACACTTTCGCTCCTCAACGTCAGTTACAGTCCAGAAAATCGCCTTCGCCACTGGTGTTCCTCCTAATATCTACGCATTTCACCGCTACACTAGGTATTCCATTTTCCTCTCCTGCACTCTAGTAGTCCAGTTTCAGTTGCACGCTTAATGTTGAGCACTAAGTTTTCACAACTGACTTGGATAACCGTCTACTCGCCCTTTACACCCAGTAATTCCGGATAACGCTTGCACCCTACGTATTACCGCGGCTGCTGGCACGTAGTTTGCCGGTGCTTTTTCTTCAGGTACAGTCATCTATTCTTCCCTGACAAAATAAGTTTACAATCCGAAGACCTTCTTCCTTCACGCGGCGTCACTGGATCAGAGTTTCCTCCATTGTCCAATATTCCCGACTGCTGCCTCCCGTAGGAGTCTGGGCCGTGTCTCAGTCCCAATGTGGCCGGCCAGCCTCTCAGCTCGGCTACTGATCATCGTCTTGGGGAGCCGTTACCTCTCCAACTAACTAATCAGCCGCAGGCCCATCTAAAAGCGGATTGCTCCTTTGACCCCTGTGTCATGCGACACTGTGGTCTTATGCGGTATTAGCACCCATTTCTGAGTGTTATCCCCCTCTTCTAGGCAGGTTGCCTACGTATTACTCACCCGTCCGCCACTAAAATCTAAAAAACTTCCATTAGCAATCCCTCATAGCAAGCTACTTGTTCAAGCTTACTTCTGTACATTAGATTTTCGTTCGACTTGCATGTCTTAAGTGCGCCGCCAGCGTTCATCCTGAGCCAGAATCAAACTCTTGTCTTAAATTCTCTCAAGATAACGTTAGCTATCTTTTTAATTACTTTGTTAAATTAACGGGATTTATGTCTCCATAAATTTCCCTTTTACTTGGCTTTCTTACTCTTTATTTTTCAATGTGCTTTTCGTCTTGCTTTTCGCGCGACGTTGTGAATATATTTTAGCATAGAGACTAGACATTGTCAACAAAAAAATGCAAAAAAATTAAAATTTTTAAAATATTTTTTTAACACCCAATTTTTAGGCCTTTTTGGGCATTAAACTTCTACTAAAATTACATCTTCTCCTATAAGTTTTACATTACTCCAGGGGATAGTAATGTTATTTTTTCCACTCAAACTTTTTAATACTTTTCCAACTTGAGCTACAACAATACTTTTTATAGCTCCTTCATTTAGTTCTGCGTCAACATCTACTACAAACCCTAATATCTTTCCATTGTTTATATTTACTACTTCTTTTTGCCTAAAATCTATTCCTCTTGTCATATTGCCCCCTTTTAACATATCTTTAACGCAAATCCTTTCTCAATTCCAATTGCTATAGCTTTACCTATATTTTCTACATTTGATATAATCCAATTTACATCTTGTTCGTTCTCCCTAGAACCAATTTCTATTTTTATAGCTGCCGAGTTTACTTTATGTATTTCTATAACGCTTTCATCATATGTTAAGCCATTATCTATATTTTTATTGTGATAAATGCCAAGCACCTGTTTGTTCACTTCTTTGCCTATTCCATTGGACAGGTTATCCCCGACTTTCACATAACAATTTAATCCAGATTTATTTCCAAAGCTACTGTGTATTACAATATGAACATCTGGCCTTACATCATTGCTGTCTTTTATTATTTCATCAATTGTCATACCATTAACATTTCTATATACAGCAAAGTTTCCTGTTTGCAAAAGATATGTTTCTACAGCATCCGCTATTTGATTCATTTTAAACTCTTCTGTCCCAAAATTATTTATACCAAAACTTTTATCTTTAGTAGATGGACTTAAATATACCTTATACATACAATCACCTAATTATATATATGCACATAAAGGGTAAAATATTTTACCCCTTTAACATTTTTCTTTTCATTCTTTCTAGCGCCACTTTTTCTATTCTAGATATCTGAGCCTGTGATACTCCTATTTCTTCTGCTATTTCTACTTGTGTTTTATTATCAAAAAATCTTCTTTTAATTATATTCCTTTCTTTTTCAGAAAGCTTTTCTAATGCTTGTATCACCGATAGCGTTTCTGTAAGCGTTTCCATTTCATTCTTTTCACTCTTTAATTGGTCAAGCACATAAATTGTATCACCATCATCATTATATACAGCATCATACAGAGACATCGGTTGACTAGTACTATCTAGTGCAAGTATTACATCTTCTTCATTTATATCTAAAGTCTTAGCTAAATATTGAACTGTCGGTTCCTCATTATGAATTGCCATATATGCCTCTTTTTCTTTAGATATTCTATATGACATATCTCTAATAGACCTACTTATTCTCATAGAACTGCTATCTCTTAAATGTCGTTTTATCTCACCAGCTATCATAGGTACAGCATATGTAGAAAACTGAACATTTTGTGATATGTCAAAATTATCTATTGCTTTTATTAATCCAACAACTCCCACTTGAAATATATCATCTACGCAGTCACATCTGTGATTAAATCTTTTAACAAGACTTAGCACTAATCTTAAATTAGCTTTTACAAATTCGTCCTTTAACTCCGTTTGCCCCTCTTTTATTTTTCTTAACATTTCCATTTGGTCCTTAGCAGATAACACTGGTAGCTCCGCTGTATTTACACCATTTATTTCTACTTTTATTGTTTTCATTTGTTACTTCCTCCATATTTCCATTTAATGGTAATATTTTGTTTTCATTTGTTATTATTATTCACTTACTTTCATTAAACTGTTTTTTTAGACGTTCTATGACCTTTTTTTCAATTCTAGAAATGTATGATTGGGAAATACCTAGCTTATCTGCAACTTCTTTTTGTGTAAGCTCGTTCTTTCCATCGAAACCATATCTAAGTTCCATTATTACTTTTTCCCTGCTGTCTAAATTTTTAATTGCCATATCTATTACTTTCTTATTATCGCTATCTTCTACTTGTTTAAATATATTATCGCTTTCAGAGCCCAATATATCCGAAAGTGCGAGGTCATTCCCTTCAGCATCCGTATTTATTGGCTCATCAATAGATATTTCTGTTTTTAATTTTTGCGTTTTTCTAAGATACATTAAAATCTCGTTTTCAATACATCTAGATGCATAGGTCGCAAGCTTAATATTCTTTTCTATGTTAAAGCTATTTATAGCTTTCATAAGACCTATCGTTCCAATGGAAATTAAATCTTCTATATTAAACATAGAATTTTCAAACTTCTTAGCTATATATACAACTAATCTTAAATTCTTTTCTACAAGCTTCTTTCTAGCTTCATCGTCTCCGTCAGCCAAACGAAGCAGTAAATCTTTTTCTTCTTCTGCAGTCAGTGGCGTTGGTAATTTTTCTGACCCAGATATATAAAATAGTTCTTCATCTTCTATTTTTAATAACTTTAATATATATTCATACAGCTTTTTTAAATTCATATTTTTATCCCTCCTAAATCTTGTGTGTAAAGAATATAATTGAGCAACATATTATAGCTACCACCTTTAGATAGCCTTGCTCTTTCAAAAACAACTGCTACTTTTACAAACCACACCTTTTCATTCTTTGTTATTTCAACATCTTCAAATATATATGCCTTTTTACTCGCCTCATTAGATAATGTAACTGTACGTATATTAAAACTCTCTTTTTTTTCTAAATCTTTTACTATATTGGAATCTAAAATTTCAGCAAATATTACTGGCAAATTATTTGTATGGCTATAGACACTATTTCCTGTATCTAAAAACGCCTTATATTTATATTCCTTTCCATTTAACTTAAGCTTTACATTATATATTAAGTCATCATTTTTAATCTCTCTTTTATATATTTGCCACATATGATTTGCCAAAAACTTACTTAATAAAAAACTTAGTATATATATAATTAGTTTTAAAAAGTTTGTTGAGTTTTGCATATTAAGCAAATTCATTACTACCATTAAACAACCAATATTTATGGAACAAATTAGAAAGAACAATGCTGTTATTTTTAAATATTCACTTATTTCTTTTGGTTTAAAAGCAATATATACCATTACTATTACAAGTAAAATTCTGCAAAATACATAATTTAACTCTTGTATTTTTAGATACATCATAAATACTACATAACAAGATGCAATAATTGCTGCTAGTATTGCTTTTTTATTTGAAATTTTTCTCCTTGCAATTTGTGATGTCTCTTTTATTAGAATGTAATCTATGATAAAATTTTCTATAAATATATAATCTAAATATATAGTCATATTTACCTCGAAACAAATTATAATCTAGGAAAGGTTTAAAATTTTGTAGAATTAAAGTTAAGATTATTTTTTTTCATCTTCAAAAAACAAAATAAAAAAGCAAATTGTATGAAACAATTTGCTTTTTTGATATAAAATTCATTTATTATTGTCTAAATTAGTCTTTATTTCTTCTTAAGAAAGGTGGAATATCTAAATCTACTGTATAATCTGTTCTTGAAGAAACTCTTCCATTAAATCCCGCAGCTTCATTTCTTTCTATGTTGCTATTATTGTTTATGCTGTTTCTCATACTTTCTAAGATGTCTTGCGCTTTATTGTCATTGTTGCCCCATTTGTTAAATCCCGTAGCTATTACAGTTATAACAATTTCGTCTCCAAGATTTTCATCTATAACAGCACCAAATATAATGTTTGCTTCTGGGTCTACAGATTTTTGTACTAATTCTGCCGCTTCGTTTATTTCTAATAGTCCTAAATCTTTACCACCAGTAACATTAATAAGCACTCCGCTTGCTCCTTCGATAGAAGTTTCAAGAAGCGGGCTGTGGATTGCTTGTCTTGCAGCTTCTCCTGCTCTGTTTTCTCCTCTTGCTCTACCAATACCCATATGAGCTATACCTGTATCTAACATTATTGTTTTAACGTCAGCAAAGTCTAGGTTAACTAGTCCTGGAACTGTGATAAGGTCAGAAATACCTTGAACACCTTGTCTTAGTATATTATCTGTTTTTAAGAAAGCTTCTTCAATTGTAGTATCTTTTTCTACTACTTGAAGTAGTTTTTCATTTGGTATAGTAATTATTGTATCTACATTTTGTTTTAATTCTTCTATACCTTTTTCAGCTTGAGTCATTCTTCTTTTTCCTTCAAATGGGAAAGGTTTTGTTACAACTGCAACTGTAAGTATTCCCATTCCTTTAGAAATATCGGCAATAACAGGAGTGGCTCCAGTACCTGTTCCTCCTCCCATTCCAGAAGTGATGAACACCATATCTGCGCCTTTTAATGCTTCAGCTATTTCTGCTTTAGATTCTTCTGCACTGCATTCACCAATCTCAGGGTTTGCTCCAGCACCAAGTCCTCTTGTTAATTTTTCACCTATTTGAATTTTAGTCCCAGCTTTAGATTCTTCTAATGCTTGTTGGTCTGTATTTATAGCTATAAATTCTACACCTTTTAGACCATCTTCTATCATACGGTTTAATGCGTTTCCGCCGCCGCCACCTACACCTATAACTTTAATATTAGCAGTTCCTGCTTTGAACATTGATTCTTCCATCTTAAAAATCCCCCTTCTCATCTTCATATTCCTCATTTTGTCTTTTTAGTGTATTTGTTAATTTCTCTTTAGCTTTATTAAACATTCCAAATATTTTATCTTTAATATCTGGTTCTGTCATTATTTCAACATCACTGTTTACTCTTCTACTTGTTCCAATATTTGCAATGTATTTTGTCATACCAAAAGCTACAATATGTTGTGGCTTTATAACATTAATTAGTTTTGGACTGCATATTCTCACTTGATTTATTTTCAAAGTTAAAACTGCAAGTTCCTCAACTCCAGATATATTACTTATACCTTGCCCTGTTATAACTGCACATTCTATTTTGCCAATAAGATTATTTTCTGCCATTATTTTTCTTGTGATTTGGTATATTTCTTTTATTCTTGCTTCTATAATTTTTACTACATCACTGCATTTTACTCTGTCTGTTTCGCCTTCAGCAACTCGTCTAGTATTTAATTTAATGTCGTGATTATTAGATATCATAGCCTCGATTGCTAAGTTATACTGTCTTTTTAACTTGTCCGCTTCTTCCATATCTACATTAAGAGATATTGCTATATCGCTTGTAATATGGTCTCCACCAACAGGCAATGTATTATTGTATTCTAAACTACCATTTTTATATACAGATAGCTCAGTATGACCTGCACCAATATCTAATAAAAGAACCCCTAAATCCTTTTCTTCTGGCATTAATACTACATTAGAAGTTGCAAATGTCTCAAGTACAAATCCGTCTATCTTAAGTTCTGCAAGTTCCATTGCGTGTGTTATTTCTTCTATAACAGATTTGTCTGCAATAATTACATCTGCATCTATTAAAAAGTATTTCGCAAAAGCTCCTATTGGCTCTTCTAAATATTCTCTATCATTTACAATGTACTTTGTAGGAATTATATCTACTATTTGCTCTTTACTATTTTGTCTTATTCCTAGTTGAATTTTTTCTAATACCGAAGTTATATCTCTATATGAAAGACCATCGTCTGGTTTTTCAACTTCACCTTTGAATCTTATTCTTTCAATTCTTGTATTTAGTCCTTTTATATTAACATATGCTGAATTTATGTATAACCCTGATGTATCTTCAGCTTCTGTAATAGCTTTGACTAATGATTCAGCAACAGCTGTGCTATTTATTATTCTTCCTTTTTTTATTCCACTAGACTTTTCAAGACCATAACCTCTTACTTCAATCTCGCCAAACTTATTAACTTGTCCTACTACAGCAGCGGTTTTTGATGCTCCTATGTCTAAGGAAACAATAATGTCACCTATAGCCATTTAAAACTACCCCCGTTTGTCATGGCTATATGATACTCTTTTTTTATTAAAAAATCAATAGTTTTCTTGAAATTTTGTAATATTTTTGTAATATTTTTGATATATTTGCGAATCGCTGTTGTTTCTAAGGCTGGATCTTTGGATAATTATGTAAAATGTCATCAAAATTATGGATAAATTTCTTAAAATTACAAACTGATAAATACCAACTATTACAAGCAAAATTATTACCATAATTTGAGTAATTTTCTGTATTTTTTTTATTGTTTTTTGTTTTATTGTAAACTTATTTAATATTATTTCAAAAATATTATATCCATCTAAAGGATATATCGGTATTAAGTTTATAATTGCTAAAGCTAAATTTATTGTATATACCATAGAAATAGTTTTAAATATATATGCAAGTATTATATTAGATATTGGTCCTGCTAAAAATATAACAAACCATTTTAAACCTTGTCTGTTGTAACTATCCAAATTAATATTCAAACCAGATATTCTAATACAGAGTCTTGTTGTCTTTATTCCAAATATACTTGCAACAAGCATATGACTAAGTTCGTGGAATGTTATAAAAAGGTAGCATACAAAATAGTTTTCAAAATAATTCCTTACTCCACTAAAAAATATGCATAAAAAACTAACTATTAAAATAGTCCCATCTAAGTATATACTAAATTCTTTTACTTTAAATCTCATAAATCTAAAATCATCTCTGGGTCTACTTTTGTTCCATCATATACTATCTCAAAATGCAAATGAGGACCCGTTGAAAGTCCTGTTGAGCCTACCTCACCTATCTTAGTACCAGCATTTACTTTATCTCCTACTTTTACAGATAATTTACTCATATGGCAATATATTGTTTCTATTTTTCCATTAGTTACTTCAACAAAATTACCGTTATATTTGTTATATGCCGCTCGTGTAACATTTCCTTCAATACTGCTTACTACTTTTGTACCTGATTTAGCAGCTATATCTGTTCCTGTATGATAACTATCTATCCCTTCAAATATTACTTCCCTAGCTCCATAATGTGATGTAATTGTACCTGATACAGGTTTTACAAACTTTACTTTTGTTTCTTTTATTTTGTCTATAATACTACTATGACTACTTATACTACTAGATACTGCTACTACTTTTTCAGTCTGTTCATTAATATCTGCACTAACCCCCACATTTTCTTTTACCGTATTTTCTTTATTACTAACACTACTTTCTTCATATATTTCTACCTCATTATTATTATCTAAATAAATATTAACTTCTTTTGATTCCTGTTTGGTTGTTATTACTTTATATAATTCTTTAATCTTATTTTCTACCGACTTCGGAACAATCGGCTTTACAAATGTATATGTACTTTTAGCTATAGCTTTTGTGCCCAACTGAATCTCTTCAAATGAATGTGATGTATTGTAATAATTAATTATTTTTTTTGTAAAATCCGATTCTAAAACAACAGATATTTTAAAATACTTTATTGCAAATACAAATGCTATTATACTTATTACAGTAATAGCCTGTATTGACATTTTAAATAACATCTTTTCTTTTAATGTTTCAGCCTTACCTTTTTCTTTTTTTCTATTTTGTTTAGACTTTCCAAATGTGTAATTTGTATAATCTATATTATTAATATTTTTGTTATTATAATAACTTTTCTTTAATGTCCTTTTTGCAACTATTCCTTCCATACAAACCTCCAAAAAAGAACTTATCCATATTACAATATATATGGATAAGTCCTTTTTTATTACTATATTTTTTATTTAATTGCATCTTTTCTAACAAAAAGTATTCCTAATATTTTTTGTGTTGATGTATCTTTCATTATATATGAATAATATGTTTCTGTAGTTGCTATTCCTTTTTCAACTTCACTTGATGTGTTTGTCTTAATTTCTGGGTATTTTCCATTATCTCCAGGTAATACATTAACTCCACCTTCTATTTGTTTTGTTAATGTACTCATTACACTATCATTTATTTTTACACCATATTTACCTAGTTGATATTGTTTTTCTTCATCTACTATTATTCTTATTAAAATATTATCTGTATTTTCATATAACTTACAGGCACTTACAACATCAGAACTAGTTTTAACCTTACCATCATATGATAAAAGTATTTGCTGTTGTAATGCACTAGAAATTTCTTTTAATTGACTTGCTGCATTTCCACTATTTGTTTTTTCCCAATCAAATTTATGTCCTATTGTATCAAATACTTCAATTGATTGATCTTCTACAGAATATAAATTTCCATCCATTATAACGCGTGAACCTGACAATACTGTTATTTCCGATTCAATTCCTGTTTTATATTTTATTATTACTTTATATATAACTTTATTTTGAGATGTAATATTATTAGTAACATGTTGTAATTCACTTAAAAAATCTACTACACTATCTGTTTGTTCTTTTGTTAATGTCATTATTGCTGGATAATATTCATTGGTAGCTCTTTCATTTTTCTTATACATCTGTATGCTTTCTATATGTGAGCCTTCCTTTATGTCTATGTATTTCTTTTTTTTAACATCATAATAAGAAACTCCCAGATTATATTTTATTATATTCTTATTATCAGACATTGTAATAATCATTGTTCCTTCATATTCTTGACTATATGTATTAATTGATTTAAATTTACCTTTTTCTTGAGTTACTTTGTAAAACTCATCAACATATATAATTTGACTGTCTTCTGTTATTACAATTGCAGTATATCCTGTACTACTATCTTGACCATACAGTTCTTTTGCCTTAACTTTATTTCCAGTAGTATTTGTTAGTACTTTATAGTTAGCATCATCATTTTTAGAATAATATACATATCCTTTATCATCAATATATAAACTAAATCCTAATGTCCCAAAAGAACTTACAAAATTTTTGTTTAATTCTTCAAAAGTATGTCCATTTCTATCTATCATTTTTCCTTCTGAGGTTAAATAGTACATAGTTCTATATACAACACCTTTACCATTACCACTTGTAAAATCTATAATATTATATTTACTTAGTTCTTTTAATAGTTCCGCAGTTGCTGTTGTGTCTGACCATTCTACTGAATATATCTTGTTTTCTTTTCCTTGCTGTGTCAATATGTAATAATACATAATTCCACCTGTTACAGTTCCTGTAACTTTTTTAGGTGTTCCGCTAATATTCTTAACTTGTACAGTTTTATTTGAAAATGTTAAATATACTTTGTTATTTTTTATTTCTATTTTTTCTTTAGAACTACTATCTAGTTTAAATATTGTGCTTCCCCATTTATAATCTTTATAATTGGCATATGGGTCAAATTCTGTTTCTTCTTTATTTTCTTGTTCTTTTTTTTCAATTAATTTATCATTTATATAATCATATTTATATGTTTTTGTACTACTTCCATTTGGTGCTCCAGTTCCAACCCAATCTGTGTATGCATTTGTAATTTCTAAAGTTAGAATTCCTTCTTCTGTATCCATATTTACTTTATATGATATTGTTGTATTTCTTGAACTACTTTGAGTTGATTCTTTACTTAAGTAATCTTCAGAATAAAATTTGTATGTTTTATCTATTTCTTGATTTATTTGACTTGTTACTTCTGTTTTTATTTTAAAGTGAGGTAATACCATATTTAATGTATATTTAATACTATCAATTTTTTTCTCTATAGGATTTTTTTCATAAATTAAATCTTCTATTAAATCACTTACTTTGCTATACTTTACTCCATCGTTTTTATTTTTTTCTTGGTTATTCTT
>JAZSRF010000040.1:0-7400 GCA_045538335.1 Clostridia bacterium
AGTAATGTAGTGTTAAATATATATAACAAAATGTAACTAATCTATTGTAATTTTAAAAAATATAATATAAAATATATAACATAAATAAGGAGTAACAAACAAATGAGAAACGCTAGAAGTCTTGAGGCTGTAACACACACACACACACACACACAATTTATGTAAATTAACACTACAAAGTAGTGGCGTTTTTCGTACTCAAAAAATAGCAAAAATAAAGACAAGATAAGCATACAAAATATGTATGCTGTCTTGTCTTTTTTTGAGCAAAAGGAGATGGTAATAGAAAATAACAAGAAAAGAAAAATAAGATAATAAACAAAATAAAAAAGACAAATAATATATTTACAATTAAAACGTTATGTGATAAATTATAACTGTAAAACAAACAGTTATACAAAAGAAAGGAAAAGGTAAAAAACATGAAAACAAAACAAGGTATATCATTAATAGTACTAGTAATAACAATAATAGTAATGATAATATTAGCAGGAGCAATAGTACTAACATTAAACAACAGTGGAATAATAGATAAAGCAAGTGAAGCAGTAGATGCAACAAATTATGCAACAGTAAAAGAGTTAACGCAAATGGCATGGGCAGAAGCATATGCGAATGGAGCAAGAACACAACAAGAATTTCAAAATGCAGTGGATAAAGCATTAGAAGACAATAAAGTAGATACAGATAGATATGGAATAATAGTAACAACAAATGGAGTAGAAGTAGCAAATGGTTGGATACAAGATGGATTAACAGTAAAAAGAGGAGACGATGTATTAAATATAGGAGCTGACTTTGACTACGATGAAACAGGAGAAGGAACAAAAGACGTAACATGGAAAGTATTAGGAGCAGAAAATGGCGAACTGCTAATAATGTCAACAAGTGATATAGTAGAAAGTCATTTATTAGGAGATCCAGATGGAGACAATATAAATGAAGCAGTAAATGATTACCTAAACGGAGTGGTAGAATTAGATGCACTATGTGAACCATATGGAAAAGGGGAAAATGCAACAGGCGCAAGAACCATAAGAGTAGAGGATGTAAACAAAATAACAGGATATAATCCAGAAACAGCAAAATATGGAAAAGGGCAAACATATGAATATGGAAATGAAGTAAGATATTCATATGCAGGAGAAGGAAAAATAAAATATTATTCAAAAGTAACAGCACCAGAAAAAGAAGTAAGCTGCAGTACGTTCTATTATCTAGATGCAACAAATAAACTTATAAAAGCAGACTTGGCAACAGGAACAGGAATAATAACAAAACTAAAAAGTGACTATTACTATTATTATGCATCAGACCTAGAGACAATAGAATATGGAAGTGATGCATACACAATGCTATTCGGAGAAGATGACACATATTATTGGCTTGCCTCTCCGTATGTCATTACGTATCCTCGCTACGCTTATTTCAGCATGCGCATTGTGGACGACGGTGACGTGAACGGTTACTTCTTGTGGAACTCGAATGGTAACACGTACTGCGGCGAGTGTGGTGTGCGTGCGGTAGTTTCTTTGGCGTCTGACATCCAAATATAAGAGGCTGAACACAAAGGTTAGAAATACATAAAAGCAAACGTATTTAAAAATACGTAGTTAAAACTCGTAAGAATGTGGCAAAGTCACACTACGGGTTTTCTTTAATGCTAATAATAGAATTGACATAATTATGCGGGTTGAAATATCAATAGAGAAGTGATATAATGACTTAGCAAAAAACGGTAAAACTAAAACAAATTTGTTAAAGTAAGGAGAAAAGATATGGAAAACGTTGTATCAAAAATTCAGTTATCAAAAAGTTTCTTTACTGAAAAGTATTGCTTAAAAACACAAAAAGGCAGACAGATTACAGGTTGGTTTAAAGATTATACTCAAAGTGATATAGGTGATTTTGTAAAAATTGAAACAGATATAGGTATATTTATATATCATAAAAGTCAGACGGAATTGTTATATGATCAACATGATGAGCATGAAGATGCTTATGTATATAAACTTACAGATGACATATATTATTTAGAGATAAACTGCTCGAATTTCACAACTTTAATACAGTTATATAGGGCAGATGGAACAGCTATGAATATGTCTGTAATGGAGGATGCTTGCCCTATTGGTAATGATTTAATTGCGATAAAAGAGTTTTGCGGTAAATGGGGCATTTTGGACAAAGATTTAAATGAGAAAGTATATCCTACCTATGAAGAAATTTTTGATTTTACAAATGGAATTGCAACGGGATATAGAAGTGAAAGTGACACCACAGATTTAATTAGTGTGGATGAAAAAGGCGATATACATATTGTTAATGTTGATGGCTATGTATTACAAATCTTAACAAAAGATTTTGTCATTTCTAAAAAGGGCGACAAAAAAGGAGTGTATAACACTAAGGGAGAAAAGATATTAGACTTTGAATATGATGGTATTCGTATGGTGGCTAATCACTTTGTTCTTACCAATAATCATTTGGATGGACTTGCAGACACAACAGGTAAGATACTTTGTGAATGTAAATACTATCAAATAGGAAAAACAGAACAGGGATTTGAGTTGGTTATAAGAAAAGTTGTTGAAACGACAGAATATATAACAGTGTAATCCAGAATGAGCAGGAGTAAAAACTTCTGCTCATTTTCTACATATGGATATTGGGATGTGTACAATTTAATAAAAAACATAAAATGACTATTAGTAAACATAAAATTGGAATAAATACTAGATTAATGTTAAAATCTGTTGTATAATATAAAGGTCAAGGATTAGGTGAAATAAATGGAAGATATAGATAAAAAAGCGTATGAAATGTTAGGAATATCTAACAGAGTAATAGATTTAAGTTTAGAATGTGAACAAGAACTTGCAGAAAGATTTGGTGAAATAGATAATGTAGCGTTAGTTAACACAGCTAAAGTAATGAATGCATTTAAAAACAACAGAATAAGTGATAGCCATTTTAAAGCAACAACAGGTTATGGTTATGATGATATGGGAAGAGAAGCTATAGAGAAAGTTTATGCAGAAATTTTTGGTGCGGAAGATGCATTAGTTAGAATAAACTTTGTAAATGGTACACATAGTTTGTCTACTGCAATAGCTGGAAACTTAATACCGGGTGATTTGCTTGTAAGTATAACAGGTGCACCATATGATACATTAGCAGAAACTATTGGAATAGTGGAAAATAATATGTCTCTTATGTCTATGGGCGTGAAATATAAACAAGTGGAACTTAAAGATGGCACTTTTGATACTGACGCTATTTTGGATGTTGTAAAAAACAATAAAGTTAAAATGGTGTTTATAGGACGTTCTAGAGGATATGCAACAAGACCATCTCAGACAGTAGAACAAATAGGAGAAATAATTAAGAAAATAAAAGAAATAGATAGTGGCGTAATAGTTATGGTAGATAACTGTTATGGAGAATTTGTAGAAACACTTGAACCAACGCACGTTGGTGCAGACATTATGGCGGGTTCTTTAATAAAAAATCTTGGTGGCGGCTTATGTGAAACGGGTGGATACATAGTTGGTAAAAAAGAACTTGTAGAAAATGCTGCTAAAAGACTTACTGCACCTGGAATAGGTAAAGAATGTGGAGCAACTTTAGGTAAAAATAAAGAAATACTACAAGGACTATTTATGGCTCCTCAAGCTGTAAAAAATGCTCTTAAAACAGCAGTACTAACTTCTGCAATGTTAGAGAAACTAGGATATGAAGTAAGTCCATCGGCTTGGGAATATAGAACAGATATAATACAATCTGTAATTTTAAGAGATGAACAAAAACTAATATCTTTTATACAAGGAATACAAGCAGCAAGTCCAGTAGACAGTTTTGTTGTACCAGAGCCTTGGGCTATGCCAGGATATACTAATCCAGTTATAATGGCAGCTGGAACATTTGTAAGTGGAGCTTCAATTGAACTTTCATGTGATGCACCGGTAAAAGAACCATATGCAGTGTTTATGCAAGGAGGCTTAACTTATGAAAGTGCTAAACTTGGAATATGTGCAGCAATAGATAATATGATTAGAGGTAAATAGTGAATAAAATAGTAATAATAGGTGCTGGACCGGCGGGTATGATGGCTGGAATAATGGCAGCAAAAAGTGGAGCAAGTGTAACAATACTTGAAAAAAACAATGTGCCAGGCAAAAAATTAAATATTACAGGAAAAGGTAGATGTAACATTTCATATGTTGGAAATACAGAATATTTCTTATCTAATGTAGTTACAAATCCTAAGTTTATGATGAGTAGTATAGCTAATTTTAATAATGAAGACTTAGTATCATACGTAAATTCTTTGTGTGTAAAAACTAAAGAGGAACGAGGAAATAGAGTATTTCTTGCATCAGATGATGCACATGAATTAACTTTAGCTTTACAAAGAGAACTAAGTCGTTTAGATGTTAAAATTAAATATAACACAAGTGTAAAAAGTATAGTTGTAGATAATAATGTTGTTGCAGGAGTTATAACAAATACTGATGAAGTTATCAATGCAGATAAAGTATTAATTGCAACGGGTGGTACAAGTTATTCTTCAACAGGTAGTACTGGTGATGGTTACCGTTTAGCACAACAAGTAGGCCATAGCATAGTAGAGGTAAAGCCTGCTTTAGTTCCACTTATCTTAAAAGAACAGGAAATATGTAAAAGCTTAAGAGGAGTAACATTAAAAAATGTAGACCTAAAAATACAAATTGAAGGCAAAGCTTACGATAAAAGATTTGGAGAATTAATGTTTACAGACAAAGGTATAACAGGCCCAATAGTTTTAAGCAGCAGCAGTAAGCTAAACAAAGTAAAAGATTTAAACTTACTTGCTTCTCAAGATAAAATCAAAGTTATAATAGATTTAAAACCAGCACTTACAGAGCAAGAATTGTATAAAAGAATAACAAGAGATTTTGAAAAATATATAAACAAAGAATTCAAAAATGCACTTGGTGATTTAACAATATCTAGTCTTATACCTGTAATAATAGCTAAATCTGGAATAAGTGAGATAAAGAAAGTAAACAGTATAACAAAGGAAGAAAAAGAAAGATTAGTTAAAGTATTTAAAGGACTAGAATTTACATTTAGAGACTTAGAAAATATAAATGCGGGAATAGTAACAAGTGGTGGAGTAAATGTTAAAGAAATAAATCCAAAAACTATGGAATCTAAACTGACTAAAGGATTATATTTTGCAGGTGAAGTTATAGATGTTGATGCATATACGGGCGGATTCAATTTACAAATAGCATTTTCAACAGGATATACAGCAGGAATCAATATGGGAGAAGTTTAATGGGAAAATTTGAACTAGCTAATAGGGATAAAGTAGAAACAAATATATTAGAAGTAAAAAAATCTAAATTTATAGCGCTAGTATATTATATAGATAGTCAAGAAATGGCTGAAGAAAAAATACAACAAGTAAGAGAAGAATATAAAGATGCAAGACACGTAGTGTATGCATATATGTTAAAATCCAGTGGACGTTTTACTGACGATAAAGAACCTCAAGGAACAGCCGGTAAGCCAATATATAATATATTAGAAAAAGAAAACCTAATAAATGTACTTGTAGTAGTAATTAGATATTTTGGTGGAATATTACTTGGAGCAGGTCCTTTGACTCGCGCCTATGCAACTGTTGCAAAGGAAGCACTAAATAAATGTAACAAAGTACCCTATGTTGAATATTTAGATGAGAGTATTATTTGTGAGTATAAAGAGGAAGAAATGGTAAAAAGGAAGTTACAGGAAACTAATTGTATTATTCAGGATATAGTTAGAACAGAAAAAGTTGAAATAAAATATAAAAAACCACTGTAAAACCTTTACGTTTACATAATTTTATGGTAAAATTAATAGTGTAAAACTTATTTGAAAGTTTTAACTATAAACTTTGCAAAATTTAAAAAAGAGGTGTAACAACATGTCACAGGCAACAAGCACAACAACTACTTATGCATCCGAACGGGAAAGAAAGTACTATGAGGAAGTTCTTCCCAAACTCTCTGCCGGTATTAAGGAGATGAGATTGGACGTACGATCTCACTTTGTCCTGTACAACTCCGGAATTTATACGGTTAAGGCTTTGAGAGAAACTCTTGAAGCGGGTGAACATATTCATATGCTGGATAAGCATGAGGAAGAACACATTCGCAAGTGTTTGCAAATTCCTCTGCCGAAAAAAGACGAGGAGTAACCTTAAATTAGATAGACCACGCACAAAAGTGCGTGGCCTATTATATATAATGTTATATACTAATTATATAATTATACCGCCACCTATTACTATGTTATTATCATAAAATACAACGGCTTGTCCTGGTGTAATAGCTTTTTGAGGTTCATCAAATACCACTTTTATATTTCCGTTATCTAATGGTATAAGAGTAGCTTTAACTTTAGGGGCACTGTATCTTATTTTAACAGTAGCAGTAATTGGTTGTTCCAAACTTCCTATAGTAATCAAATTAACATTTTTACATATTAGACTATCTTCAAACAACTCATCTTTTGGACAAAGTATAACTTTGTTAGTAGTTGAGTCTAATTTCTTTACATACAACGGAGACTTTAAAGAAAGGCCTAATCCTCTTCTTTGCCCAACTGTATAATGAATTATACCTTTGTGCAATCCATAAACGTTCGCATCTGTGCCTACAAATTCCCCCTTTATAGGTTTGTAGTTATATTCTCTTTCAATAAATCCAGCATAATCGTTATCTTTAACAAAGCAAATTTCTTGACTATCTTTTTTATTAGCATTTAAGAAACCGTAGTCTTCAGCTATTTTTCGTATTTGATCTTTAGTATATTTTCCTAAAGGCATTAATGTATGCTTAAGTTGTTCTTGAGTAAGATTATATAGTACGTAAGTTTGGTCTTTACCACTAGCATCAGATTCGCATATATAATATCTATCAGTTTCTTCGTTATATTCAATTTTAGCATAATGTCCCGTTGCAATATAATCTGCGCCAAATAATTCACGCGCTTTTGTAAGCATTAATCCAAATTTAAGATGCTTATTGCATTCAATACAAGGATTAGGAGTATGTCCTTCCATATATTCTTTCGCAAAATAATCTATAACGTACTTTTTAAAATCTTGTCTTAAATCTAAACAGTGAAAAGGAATATCTAGTTTTTCTGCTACTTTTTTAGCATCATCTATAGCATCTAGCGAGTCGCTACATAGCTGCATAGTAAGACCTATAACGTCATAGCCAGCTTGCTTTAAAAGTAATGCGGCAACAGAGCTATCGACACCACCACTTAATCCAATAACTACTTTTTTTCCATTGTTTTCGTGCATTTTTAATCACCAATATATATTTTAACATAATATAGCTTAATTTTCAAAGAAAAGA
>JAZSRF010000018.1:0-3050 GCA_045538335.1 Clostridia bacterium
TTACTAGTAGGAATATTAGTGTTGTCAGTAGGGTTTGCTGCATATTCAGCAAGCTTAAGAATAAAATCAACTGCATCATTTACTCCAGATGCATCAAACTTTGATGTAGTATTTTCTAAAATAAGTACAGGAGTAGATACAAGTGATGTATCACCTGACCCTGATTTAAGTAATGTAGAAGGTGGAAATGCTATAATAAATGGAACAACAATAAGTAATTTAAGCGCAAATTTTACAAAACCAAATGAAAAAGTAGTATATAAATTTTATGCTTATAATAAAGGACAATATGAAGCATTCTTAAATAGTATAACATTTATAGGAGATAAAAAATGTACACCAACAGGAGAAGGAACAGAAGCATTAATGGCTGCAGCATGTGACTCAATAAAAATGACAGTACAAGTAGGAGATATAACTACCTCTGTAACAAAACAAAATATAACAGGACAGTCTTTAAAACCAAAACAATCAACACCTGTAACAGTAACGCTAGAATATGCATCTGGTGGAACACCAACAGATGGACCATTAACAATAAACTTTAGTGATGTATCATTATACTATGCATCACGAACAGGAATAAATGAAGAGATAAAACCAATAATTCCAGAAAAAGCTTGTACATTAGTAGATGCTAATAATAATAATGAAGCAGATCCAGGAGAAATGGTATCTTGTGGAGAAGAAAACTTCTACACAATAGAAAATAATACAACCTCAATAGCAATGTTAGCAGAAAAGAATATAACATTAGCAGATGGAATAACAGAATATCCAAGACAAAGTGATGAGGCTGGAACAATAGCATTTTCTGATAGTATGTATTGGAATTATTATGATGAAACCTGCGATTGTAATAATGCAGAAGAAGGCTATGATACTAATTTTGTATATGACAGCAATTCAAATTTATATCCATATGTAGAAGCATATGAAACATATTTAAAAGGTATAGGAGTAAGTAGTGCAGAAACAACATTGATGAGTTACAATCAAGCAGAAAAAGAATTAGGATGTTATGCGTATGATAGTGAGAGTTGTAGATATGCCTGGGTAACTTCAACATCCTATTGGTTAGGAGATGTTATGGCTCTTGATGATTGTTATCTTTGGGCTATTGATCCTATTGATAGCGAATTAGTAGAAGTGACTTACTCTTCCTCTTATGGTATCCGCCCAGTAGTAACAATCTCAGTAGATGATTTAGATGTACCAACACCTACAACACTAGCTCAACACATAACAAATCTATATACTCCAAATAGTACAGTAGTAAATAATGAAATAACATATAATATAGATACGATAAATGGAATAATAGATGATGGATTAGGAGGAACAGTAGCATCTGGAGGAAACTTAAGATACTATGGAGCTAATCCAGATAACTATATAGATATTGGAGATAGATATGTAAATGGAAAACCAATACTATGGAGAATAATAGGTGTATTTGAAACTAAGTATGCAACAGAGGAACAACCATGTAATGTAGATAGTGATAGTGATGGACATTATGATAATTGTGCATCAGATAAACTAGTAAAAATAATAAGAAATGATTCAATAGGTGATATGGCTTGGGATGAAAATGATGTAAATAATTGGAGCACAGCTTCACTTAACACATATTTAAATGTAAGTACTTATTATCCTAATCTAAATACTAATGTAAAATCTAAAATAGAAACTACACTATGGAATTTGGGTGGACACTATGCAACATACTCAAATGAAATGTATGGCTATGAAAGAGGAACAGAAGTATATAGTGGCAATCCAACAGAATGGGTAGGAAAAGTAGGACTAATGTATCCAAGTGACTATGGATATGCAACAGACTTAACAAAATGTAGTGAAAATTTGGAAAATTATTCTTCAAGTACAGATTCATATGCTTGTAGAACAAATGACTGGCTATATAATTCTGAGGATCAATTGACAATTTTCCCTGAGTACAGAAACTCGTCAGAAGTGTACTATGTGACTTCGGGTGGTAGAATCGAATACGACGAATCTTTATACGCTTTTGGGGTCCGTCCGGTCCTATATCTCAAATCTGCCGCATCTATAGTAGGAGAAGGAACAACAATAGATGGATTAAAATATAAGATAGTGGAGTAAAATAACGAAAAAAAAAGATGCCCATGAGGGCGAAGTCCGAAAGGCTCGACGGCTTTAGACGTCGCAAGGGAATTAATCCTGCAATAGCGGGAAAATAAAAAATGAAAAAATGAGTGCAATAAATGGATATAGATTTACTAATAGTGATGGAAAATCTTAAATATTTTCTAGAAATTCATTTTTCTACTTAATTTTGGAAAGTCCAAAAGGTAGAAAAGTATAGCCTTTTTTGATTATTTTTGTTATACATTTATATAGAATAGAGGTATATGTATGAGGAGTAAAGGTTTTACATTAATAGAACTACTAGCAGTTATAGTAATATTAGCTATAATAGCTTTAATAGCTACACCTGTAATATTAGGAATAATAGATGATGCAAGAAAAAGTACAAATGAACAAAGTATAAACTTGTATGGTAGAGCTATAGAAAATGCAGTAGCTAATTATTTGTTAAAACATCCGTCAGAATCAATTCCAAAAGGAAATTATAGTCAAAGGAATAAAGGAAAAACTTTAATAGGAACTAAAACTTTAACAGTAGATTATGATGGAAATGAAGTATTATGTGATGTTATAAACATAAATAGTGATGGAAGTGTATATTTAGCTAGTTGTAAAGTAAATGGAGTAAGTGTTGAATATACGTATGGGAAAAAAACAGAAAAAGCCTGCTATATATCTAAGGATGAAGATGAAGATGGATTTGCTGATATAGGGGATATGATAACCTGTGGAACAGAGAATTTCTATGTTATAAGTAATGATGGGGAAAATATAGAAATGTTAGCTGAAAAGAATATAACTCTTCCAAACCTAGAAGAAACTACTTAAAATATATGAATTTATTTCATATATTTTTTCTATTGCAAGAATACATAAAGAGGATTTAATAATAAATACTAAATTTACAAAAAAACAAG
>JAZSRF010000047.1:0-4200 GCA_045538335.1 Clostridia bacterium
GTTTTTATATAGTATATAATACATCTTCTAAGAAAATTAACGATGTAAAAATAAGTGAAGGACAAGTAGTAAATGTTGGTGATTATGCCAAAAGATTTGCATATACTGAGTTAGATGGTAATGGCAACTACTTATTAAAGTTTAGAAAGATGTCATCGGATAAAGTAAAGACGGTGGTTTTAAATGATGTTCCGAAGTACTTTGAATATGAAAATGGAATAGCGTATGTATGTTATTCTAAAAAGATAGAAGCATATAATAATTCGGGAGCAAATATTAAAAACTATAATAGCGATATGGTTATAACGAAGCCTATAGTATTTAATAATGGAAGAAGTATAGCTATGGCCATATCAAATAAGTTAATAATGTTTACTATTTAATAATAAAGAGGTATATATGATTTTAGACGTTGTTTTAATTGTGATGCTTGTTGGTATGATGTTATATGGATATAAAAAAGGTGCTGTTGGAATTGTTGCAAACTTGGTATCCGTTATAATATCTTTTATTCTTGCGTATTTTTTGGCTGAAATAGTAGGAGAATTTATATCTAAAACGAGTTTTGGATTGGATTTTCAATCTAAAATAACAAATACCATAACAAATAGATTAAACAGACCAAGCGACTCTAGTCTTGTTTTAAAAATCCAAGAAACAATAGGAGATGCTAAAGAAAACGAAATTGCTTTAAAATTAGGTGACTATATATTTGTTGGTATGGGTTTTGTTATTGTATACAATATCTCAAGAATTGTTTTGTGGATAGGGAAAAAGATACTTGAAAGTGTATTTGAACTTCCTGTTCTTAAAATGTTCAATAAGTTGGGTGGAGTTATAGCAGCAACATTGCTATTTATAATAGAGCTAAGTATAATTCTAGCAATAATAAAAGCTATTTCTTCAATTTCGTTTATGAATGTGGTAACAAATGTTATAGATTCCAGCGTAATAACCAAAGGTATATATGACCATAATATAATTACGAGTTTGATTTTTACTAAATTTATAAAATAGGGGATGAAAACAATTTGAAAAAAAGAAAGAAAAGTTTGTGTACAAAGATAACAATATTTTCTACAGTTGTAACAGTGCTTGCAATTGTGGTATGGGTACTGTTGTACAAGATTAATAATATAACAGGTAATGCTATAGGTAGTAATAATGGTTGGGATTATGATTTTTCTAATGAACCAAAAAAAGAAAATGTTTCTATCCTATTTGCGGGTGTAGATAAAGATGGGCTTAGAACAGATAGCATAATTTACGCGAAATACGATACTGTTAATAATAAGTTGTATATGATGTCTATACCGCGTGATACATACACGACTAATCCGCTTGCTACATATAAAATAAATTCAATTTATTATGGTGGAAAATATACGGACGAGTTTGTTAGTGAAGTAGAAGATTTGTTAGATGTACAAATAGATTATTATGCGATAATAGATTTTGATACAATTCCCGCAGTTGTGGAAGAAATAGGTGGTCTTACAATAACGTTAGATGACGAGATTTGGAAACTTAATAAAAAAACTGGAGAATGGTATTTCGTATTTCCTAAAGGTGAACAGACTTTGACTGCTAAGCGAGTAGAAACACTTGTTAGAAATAGAGACTATGCGGATGGAGATATTTCTAGGGGAAAAATGCAAAGGAAAGTATTAACAAGTTTAATTGAAAATTTAATGTCTAAGAAGAATATATTAAAGTTACCAAGTATAGCTAATGTAATATTAGAAAATACAAATACTAATGTTACTGTACGTGAAGCGATGAAATATATTTCTGAAATAAAAGAAATTAATGTTAAAGAAATTGTGTCGGTGAACATGCCTATACAAGACATTGCATATAAAGTAAATGGAACTTCTTGTGTTTTGGTTGATAAACAAGAAGCAAGAAGAATAATAGCCGAGGACTGGATATATACACCGTTAAGTGATACTGAACAGCAAGAATATACAGAATAATTTTATAAATATTTAATAAAAAAGAGAGCCGGTGTTTACCGGCTCTCCGCTTTCTGGAATTATCCCGAAAGCTCTTGGCTCTGGATGGAATACCAAAGCACTTACGCTGCCGCGCAAATGGCGGCGCTCCACTACAAGCACCGAAATTATGGTCTCACTCATAAAAAACCGGGCGCTTGCACTTCCTGCTTGCAATTAAAGTGAAAAAATTAAAGTTTCGTTATACGAGAGGGGTGGTAGGACAATAGAGGTAGTAACATACGTGTAACTGAATTGGTGGGGACAAAGTTGGTGGGGTATTTGAAAGCAAGCAGATATGGTTTTATATATCCACGGAATAGACTCGAAGCTGGAGGGCCACAAAAATCAATTCCGAAGATAACAAATAAACTAATCACCAAACAAGCAGTTGCTTGTTTGTACATTTTTAACGCACAAATATTATACAATAAATTTTAATATATGTCAACAAAAATATTAAAAAAGCTTGAAAACATAATCTGTATATGCTATACTATTTGTGTCGCGTGTGCGATAATACACACACAGTCACAGTCTATTACCTTTCCTCGAAAGAGGTCATATAGATGAAAATGGCTGTGGAGGAATTAAAAAAGGAGGAAGAAAAAATGTCAATTATACCTATGAGATCATTACTAGAAGCTGGTGTACACTTTGGACACCAAACAAAAAGATGGGACCCAAGAATGGCTCCATACATATTTACAGCAAGAAACGGAATATACATTCTTGACCTACAAAAAACATCTAAAAAAGTTGTAGAAGCTTATGAACTAGTTAACAAAGTAACTAGCGAAGGTGGTACAGTATTATTTGTTGGAACTAAAAAACAAATAGCTGAATGTATCAAAGAAGAAGCAGAAAGATGTGGAATGTATTACATCAACAGCAGATGGTTAGGTGGAACTTTAACTAACTTCAAAACAATAAGAACTAGAATAGCTAGACTTGTTGAACTTGAAACTATGGAAGCAGATGGGACTTTCGATGTACTTCCTAAGAAAGAAGTTATTAAGTTAAAACTTGAAATGGAAAAACTAAACAAAAACCTTGGTGGTATTAAAGAAATGGAAAAACTTCCATCATTAATATTCTTAGTAGACTCTAAGAAAGAATTAATATGTACTAAGGAAGCTAGAAAATTAGGAATACCAACAATTGGATTAATAGATTCAAATTGTAACCCTAATGATGTAGATTTCGTAATTCCTGGTAATGACGATGCAGTAAGAGCTGTAAAATTAATAACAGCTAAAATGGCAGACGCTGTTTTACACGGTAAGAGTGGTGAACCTATAGATACACTAGAACTTGAAGCTGATGTTGAATCAATGGAAGAACTAGTTAAAGAAATGGGTGAAGACAAAATAGAAAGAAAACAAACTAGACCAAACAGCAGAAAACCTAGAAAATCTACTGAAGAAGTAGTAGAAGAAAAAACAACAAAGGAGGAATAATAATATGGTAACAGCAGAATTAGTTAAAGAATTAAGAGATAGAACTGGTGCAGGAATAATGGACTGCAAAAAAGTTTTAGTTGAAACAGACGGAAATATAGACAAAGCTATAGAATTACTACGTGAAAGAGGAATAGCTAAAGCAGCTAAAAAGGCTAGCAGAATAGCAGCTGAAGGCTTAGTTGAAGCCTACATTCACGGTGGAAAATATGGAGCTTTAGTAGAAGTTAATTCTGAAACAGACTTTGTTGCTAAAAACGAAGAATTTAGAACATTTGTAAGAGATATTGCTATGCATGTAGTATCTTCAAATCCTAAATATGTTTCTAGAGAAGAAGTTCCTGCAGAAGTTGTAGAATCTGAAAAAGAAATATTAAAAGCACAAGCTTTAAATGAAGGAAAACCAGCGGCAGTAGTTGAAAAAATGGTAGAAGGAAGAATAAACAAATTTTTCGAGGAAATATGTTTATTAGATCAACCATTTGTGAAAGATCCAGATAAAACAGTTCAACAAGTTTTAAATGAAAAAATAGCAACTATTGGAGAGAATATAATTTAAAGAAGATTTGTTAGATTTGAAAGAGGCGAAGGAATAGAAAAGAAACAAGAAAACTTTGCTGAAGAAGTAATGAAACAAATCATCGGTTAATAATTAGCAAGTAAATAAAATACTCAAACATTAATATAATGTTTGAGTATTTTTCTATTTGGTTCTTCTACTTTTTCTAGAAATATTATTAATATTA
>JAZSRF010000035.1:0-1795 GCA_045538335.1 Clostridia bacterium
ATATCAGCTGGAATATCAATAATTTGAGCATTTTCTTCTTGTTTGCCATCATATTGATAAGCTGTTCTAGTTAATAAGTCGATAATTCCTGTAAATTCACTTTCTGCTCCAATTGGCCATTCAATAGGTTTTGCATTAACTCCTAATCTTGATTCAATAGTAGATAAACTATATTCAAAATTAGCACCCATTTTATCCATTTTATTACAGAAAATCATTCTTGGTACTTTAAATTCTGTTGCTTGTCTCCAAACTGTTTCAGTTTGTGGTTCAACACCAGCTTGAGAGTCAAGTAGTGCAACAGCACCATCTAGTACACGAAGTGAACGAGATACTTCAACTGTAAAGTCTACGTGTCCTGGAGTATCAATAATATTAAGTCTATGACCTTTCCAGAAAGCAGTAGTTGCAGCTGATGTTATAGTAATACCACGTTCTTGTTCTTGTGCCATCCAGTCCATTTGTGATTCACCATCATGTGTTTCACCAATTTTATGGATTTTTCCTGTGTGGAATAATACACGTTCAGTACATGTTGTTTTACCAGCATCGATATGCGCCATGATACCAAAGTTACGTGTATTTTCTAAACTATATTCACGAGCCATAAATTATTTCCTTTCTACCATCTATAATGAGCAAATGCTTTATTAGCTTCTGCCATTCTATGAGTGTCTTCACGTTTTTTAACAGCTGCACCAACACCATTTGCAGCATCCATAATTTCATTTGCTAAATTTTCAGCCATAGAGTGTCCTCCACGTAATCTAGCATATTGTACTAACCATCTTAAACCTAAAGCTTGAGATCTATCTGGTCTTACTTCAATAGGTACTTGATAGTTTGCACCACCAACACGACGTGATTTAACTTCTAAAGCTGGTTTAATATTTTCTAAAGCTTTATTTAATACGTCCATTGGATCTTTTCCTGTTTTTTCTTCAACTATTTTCATAGCGTCATAAAAGATTGTTTGAGCAACACCTTTTTTACCATCTATCATAATTCTATTGATTAATTTAGTAACTAATTTTGAATTATATATTGGATCTGCTAAAACGTCTCTTTTAACTGCACGTCTTTTACGCATAATTAATCTCCTTTCTTATATTA
Organism: Clostridia bacterium; assembly: GCA_045538335.1. Classification (GTDB taxonomy): domain Bacteria; phylum Bacillota; class Clostridia; order TANB77; family CAG-465; genus UMGS1649. The sequence goes on from JAZSRF010000035.1 coordinate 1,114, forward strand.
AAATTATTTAGCTTGTTTTGGTTTTTTGCTTCCGTATTTAGAACGACCTTGACGACGTTTTTCAATACCAGCTGTATCCATAGTACCACGGATAATATGATATCTAACCCCGATTAAGTCTTTAACACGTCCACCACGTATTAAAACAACGCTGTGTTCTTGTAAGTTATGTCCTTCTCCAGGAATGTAAGCAGTAACTTCCATACCATTTGATAATCTAACACGAGCATATTTTCTTAACGCTGAGTTTGGTTTTTTAGGTGCCATTGTTCCAACACGAGTACATACACCACGTTTTTGTGGACTCATTTGAGTTGTTCTTTTTTTATCTTTGCTGTTATATCCAATATTTAAAACTGGTGATTTACTTTTTCTAGTTTTGTTAGTTCTATTTTTTCTAACTAATTGGTTTATTGTAGGCATTTTTTTCTCCTTTCTTTACACACTTCCAGGTGTTTCATTTTTAAACTTAATTAAAGATTTGCGAATTGCAAATCCAAAATTAATCTTCATTAATATAACACTTTATTATATGTTTGTCAATAGATTTTATTACTATATATCTAAAACACTTGTATAATTTTTTGTTCTATAATTACTTCCACATCTTATATATGGTTTATATATTAATTTATCTTCATCTTTTTCAACAATTGTATATCCTGTGCACTTTATTTCATCA
>JAZSRF010000054.1:0-1647 GCA_045538335.1 Clostridia bacterium
ACTACCACATCGACGGCATCATCCACCTTGCGGCCGAGAGCCATGTAGACCGCTCTATCAAAGACCCCTTCGCCTTTGCACGCACGAATGTTATGGGCACCCTCTCACTTCTCCAGGCGGCCAAGAGCTACTGGGATGGCGCTTGGGAGGGTAAACTTTTCTACCATATCTCCGCATAAATTACAATTATGTATTTCTTTATCAACACCATTTAAATCCATAATATCACCTATTTACATTATAGCAAAAAAAGTGTTAAAAAACACTTTTAATCGAATAAACTAAGTTGATTTGATTCACTCATTCCATCAAATATTCCCATTGATTTCATTTTTTCAATTAAAGTACCTGATACTTTAGATCTATATTGAACTTCTTCAATACTTAAAAAATCTCTTTTTTCTCTTTCTTCTACTATATTATTAGCAACGGTATCTCCAAGTCCATCTATTGCTGAAAATGGTGGATAAATACTAGTATCATCTTTTACTCCCCATACTGTTGCATTACTTTTATGTAAATCTACTGGAAGAAATTTTATGCCACGAGCTGTTGCTTCTAAACAAACTTTTAAACTTTCAAGTTGTCCAAGTTCTTTATTAGTTGCTTCATAACCTTTATTTTGTATTTCAAGTATTTTATTTTTTATAGCATCATATCCTTTAATCATAACTTCTACATCTACATCTGTAGCTTTACTAGTAAGCCAAGAAGCATAAAAGTATACTGGCATATGTACTTTATACCAAGCTATTCTAAATGCACTTATTACATAAGCAGCTGCATGCGCTTTAGGGAACATGTATTTAATTTTACCACATGAATCTATAAACCATTTTTCTATTCCTGCTTCTTCCATTGTTGCTTTATGACTAGCCCATGTTTCAGGATCCTTAGAAGCTCTACCTTTACGTACAAATTCCATTATTTTAAATGCTTTAATAGGTGCGACACCTTTATACATTAAATATACCATGATATCATCACGACAGCCAATAACCTCTTTAAATGGAACAATATTATTTTTTATTAATTCCTGCGCATTACCAAGCCAAACGTCAGTTCCGTGAGAAAGACCTGATATTTTTATAAGTTCAGCAAATGTTGTTGGTTTAGTTTCAGCAACCATTCCTATTGTAAAAGGTGTTCCAAACTCAGGTATTCCAAGTGTTCCTGTTGCATTCATTATTTGTTCAGTAGTAACTCCTAATGCCTTAGTAGATGTAAATATACTCATTGTATCTTTATCATCAAGTGGTACTTTTAGAATATCTGTACCTGTTAAATCTTGTATCATACGAAGTTGTGTTGGATCAGAATGTCCTAAAATATCTAATTTTAGTAAATCTTGATCAATTGCATGGTAATCAAAGTGAGTTGTTCTCCAAGGACTATTTGGATCTTCTGCTGGAAACTGGAATGGAGTAAAATCTGATACATCCATATAATCTGGTACAACTACTATACCTCCTGGATGCTGACCAGTTGTTCTTTTAACACCTGTACATCCCATAGCAAGTCTTTCTATTTCTGCAGTACGCATTACTATATTTTTATCTTCACAGTACCCTTTCACAAATCCAAAAGCTGTTTTATCAGCAACAGTACCTATAGTTCCTGCTCTATATACGTTATAAACACCAAAGA
>JAZSRF010000074.1:0-1554 GCA_045538335.1 Clostridia bacterium
TATGTTAAAAGTATTAGAGTTATTTGGGCGGAATAGGGGCTTGTAGCAAAGCCCTTGAAAGACTAGGGATAGACTATGAAATAGCAGACTATGTAGAAATAGATAAATATGCAGTAGGAAGTTTTAACGCAATACACGGAACTAATTTTGAACCGCAAGATATATGTAATTGGAATAAAGACATAGAAATAGATTTAATTATGCATGGTAGCCCTTGCCAAGACTTTTCTCTAGCTGGCAAACAAGCAGGTGGAGATAAAGATAGTGGAACAAGGTCAAGTCTAATGTATGAAACTATTAGAATAGTAGAAAAGTTAAGACCAAGATATGTTATTTGGGAAAATGTAAAAAACCTATTAAGCAAGAAACATAGACATAATTTCGATACTTATTTATACACAATGAAAGAATTAGGTTACACAAACTATTATCAAGTGTTAAACGCTAAAGACTATGGAATACCACAGAACAGAGAACGAATATTCACAGTTAGTATTTTAGGGAATGAAAGTTATAAATTTCCTAAAGGGAATATACGAGAAGCTGAAGTTGTTAATCCATTGAAAGGACTTAGTGGCAAGAGTTGGCAATTCGAACAAAATGTATATACTGAAAATAGTATTTTAAGAAGTCTGAAAGCAGGAGGTGGAAGTGGAAATATACCAAAAGTTATTGAAAATTTTGAATTTCCACAAAAAAGAGAACTTAAACTAAAACTTAAGGGCATATTAGAATGTGAAGTAGCAGAAAAATACTATTTGAACGAGAAAAACATTAAACATTACCAAAGGGAGTTTGGAAGCAAGGGAAAAGAATTGAACATAGAAGATATAGCACCGACATTAACAGCTGCGATGGGCTCTGGTGGTGGCAATGTACCTTATTTTGAATTTCCACCAAAACAACCGCCTGCGATATCAACCGATGGAATTGGTCCAACATTAACAAGTGCAATGGGGCAAGGCGGAGGACACGTACCAATGCACAATTACGGTGTACGTATAAGGAAACTAACACCTAAAGAATGTTGGCGATTAATGGGATTTGATGATACAGACTTTGAAAAAGCAGAAAAAGTAAATAGCAATACTCAACTATACAAACAAGCAGGAAATAGCATTGTAGTAAATGTACTAGAAGCAATATTAAAGAATTTATTAGAGGTATAATATGGATACAAGTAATTTACTATTTCCAAAACCCAAAGATAATAAAAAGCAAAATGAAGTTACCGAAGTAAAATATACTACTATGAAAAAAATAACACCTAAACAAAGAAAACTAGAAGAAAACAGATATAGTATATTAACAGATAATCTAACCAAGTGTTATATATGTGGAAGAAAAAAAGACGATATACACGAAATATACGGTGGTAAGAATAGAAAAAAGAGTATGGAATTAGGTTGCACAATTCCAATATGTAGACAATGCCACGATAAATGGGCTAAAAGTCCAAAAATGCAACAAAAATATAAATTAAAATGCCAAAGAAAGCTAATGAAATTAAAAGGAATAACTAAAATTGAATTCATAGGACTTTTTGGCAAGAGT
>JAZSRF010000004.1:0-15739 GCA_045538335.1 Clostridia bacterium
AATTTATTAAAATTGTATTAAAAGTATTAAAAAACAGATTCTTTTGATACGAATGTGATAACAAAGGTGATAAAAGTGAAAAATTATGAAAGAATATTAGAATTAAAAGTGTTTAATTTGCAAGATGTATATGAACTGACAGGAAATATAAATACTGCCAAAAGTTTAATAAGAAATTTATTATTATCCAAATACATAAAAAAGGTAAAGCATAATTTGTATACTGTCTGTGATATAGAATATAAAAGTGTTATACCAGATCAATATATGATAGCTTCAAAAATAAAAGATGATGCGTATATCTCATACCATTCCGCTTTTGATTATTATGGCGTAAAAAACCAAATGTTTTATGTTGTTTATGTTTCGAGTAAAAATAGATTTGAAAATTTTGAATTTGAAGGTTATGATTATACATTTTTAAATAGTAAATATGATTTCGGAATCACTGAAAAAGGAAAAGTTAGAGTTACAGATAAAGAGAGAACCATTATAGATTGTATAGATAAAACAGAGCTTGCGGGTGGTGACGAGGAATTGTATTTATGTTTAGAATTAATGGGAAAACTAGACGGAAATAAAATATTAGAGTATTTAAAACAGTACAATTCTCAAAAATTATATGCTAAAGTAGGGTTTATGCTAGAACTTTTGAACGATGGATTTGGTGTAGAAAAAAAAGTAATAGAAGAATGTAGAAAAAATATAAATAAGGGTACTTACTATTTTGATGATGAAACAAAAAGAAATAAAAATAAATATATTTCTAAATGGAATTTGATTGTTCCAGAAATATTTCTAACAAGAGGGAGGTCTATATATTGGTAGAAAACTATAAAAAATATATAGAACAAATTTCAAACAAAACGGGTTTTATAAAATCAACATTAGAAAAGGTAGAGAGATTGCTAAGTATTTTAGAATGAATAAATAGTCACGAAAAATTAAGCAACCTATTAGCTTTGAAAGGTGGTACTGCTATAAATACAGCTATATTCAATTTTCCGAGATTATCTGTAGATATAGATTTAGACTTAATAAAGAATTTATCAAAAGAGGAAATGCTAAATGAAAGAGAAAATATACACAATTTAATAGTTAGATATCTAGCTGCTAACGGGTATAAGATAAATGTAGCAAAATCAAAAAATATATATGCTCTAGATTCTATTGTTGTAGAATACAAAGACATAACTGGAAATGTTGAAAACATAAAGATAGAGATAAGTTATATGAATAGAGAACATATTCTAAATACAAAGGTGTTGAAATTAGATACAGATATTTTTAAAGAAAAGCACTTTGATATTCATTGTGTACATCCAATAGAGATATATTCATCAAAACTATGCGCGTTATTAAGTAGAACTACAGCCAGGGATTTGTTTGATGTATATATTTTAGCAAAATATGACTTATTTAGCAGTAAAGAAAAAGGCTTGTTAAGAAAATGTTTTATGCTACAATACATAGCAATTAATAATTATAAACTTGAAGACATGAAAATAGATAATATTGAAAAATTAAAAAAGCAAGACATTAAAACAAAACTATTACCAACTTTAAAAAATAGAAATCCTAAGAAAAGTAATATAGATGATATGAAACAAGCAGTAAAAAAATATTTAGAAGATATTTTAATTATAGATGACAGTGTAAAAGAATTTTATGACAAATTCCAAAAAGGAATATATGAACCAGAATTATTGTTTGATGATAAAGAAATATTAGACAGAATAAAAGGACATCCTATGATAATCTGGAAATTGAGAGATAAATAAATATTATTATAATAAAGGGGTGAATATATGGGAAAGTGCAGTTTGTGTGGTAGAATTTTGCTTAGTAATTCTAATTGTTATGGATTGTTTTGTTTAAAGAAGATGTGTTTATATACAGGAATGGACAATATAAAAAACCTGAAAATGGAAAATAATCTAAATAACAATATTCAAAATATTACCAATAAAGGAAAATTAAATAAATTGCAAAAACAACAATTAACAAATAGATATTTAACATTTAAAATGTTAAGTGAAGTAGATATAGATTATTATAAAGAAATTGCTAAAAGCGTGGAAACAGATATTAGAAAAATAAACAATAAAACTAAAGTAACAGAAATACCAAGCAATAATATAATTACACTTAAGGAAGCTTATGAAATATATAAATTATATAATAAGTATAAAAAGTTTAAAGAAGAAGCAGACATAATTATTAGTGAACAAAGATTTGAAGAATTACAGAATTTGGCTTGGGATACAGTTATGTTTGCATATAGTTCATATTATAATAGGAAACCACATTTATCAACTTTATTGCAATATATTCAATACGCAATATGGAATGCTATAATTTGGGGTGCAGACAATGTTATGGGACTAAACTGTGGAGCAGAATTTTTACACCACTCTTTAAATGGTAACCCAGAAGATAAATATATTACTAAAGGAGAAATTGTAGAGAAAATAAAAAATGATACTAAATTTAAAAAGAAAATAAAAGAGATTATAAAAGAATATGGAAAAAAAACATGTTCGATACATTAAATAAAGAACATTTAAATTATAGTAGTAAAGATTTATTCTTTGCATTAAACAATACTAATATAAACGTTAAAGGAAAAAGGAAAAATAATAAATGGCATCTAGATATTACAATAACAGACGTATATGATTTTACAGATTTTAAAGAAATAGCAGAATATTATAGTGGTGATGTATTGATAGCGCTTTTAGGTAGTGCACTAAATAATGCAGCAATGTTGTCAGATTCTTTCAATGTAATAAACAAATACAATATTACAATAAAATTTACGTTGGAGGTTTAAGAATGAGTACTTCTAAAAAAAATAAAATGCAAATTATATGGCTAAGACTAAGGATAGCAATGTCTATTAGTATAATTTCTTTTATTGCGATTGTTGGGCCGCCATTTATAATAATGAGATTAAATATAGAAGAGGACCTTGCTTTTAACTTGGCATGCGCTAATTTAATATTTATGCCAATCATATTATTTATTGTAACATTGATAATAGGTTTAGTATGTAAATTAAATAAAAATGTAAGTAAAGAAGTAAAAGAAAAATATACGTTGTTGCCATTTTACTATGTATTCTTTACACCAGTGTTTAGTATGCTATTAATGTGGATTATAGATAGAATAATCTAAACATAAATTATATTATATGTAATAAAAGCAACGGAAAGATAGTCCGTTGCTTTTTAAAACTCAAATTTATAATAAACTACATTTGAGATTCAGCTCTTTCTATAAGTTTTCTAACCATAGTTCCACCTATAGAACCAGCTTGCTTAGAAGTTAAGTCACCATTGTAACCTTGTTTTAAGTTAACACCGATTTCGTTAGCAACTTCGTATTTCATTTTTTCTAAAGCAGCTTTAGCGTTTGGGTTTACGTATTGATTTGAATTACTTGCCATAATAAAATTCACCTCCTACTTTAAATAATTTTGCAAAACTAAAGTATTTGTTTTACATTTATAATTTGTGAAAAAAAGATAAAAAAATACGTGGAAATAATTGTAAAAGTTTCGTTTGAAAATTTTATAAAATTTAAAATATTATTACAAAAATATTACTAAAACATTGACTTTTTATGTAAAGTATGTTAATATTTGTTTGTAGAGTGCAATAATGGAGGTAAAAAATGAGCAAAATATTAAAAAGAACATTTGCAATAATAGCATTAGTAGCAGTAATATTTACAAATATTCCTGTTTATGTCTTTGCGGCTGTAGATAGCACAATACCAACAGTTACTATTGCTGGAATAGCAAAAGACACAACAGTAAAGAAAGGTGGTTCGCTTTCATTTAAAGTGTACTTTGATGATGAAACAGCGTTATCATCTGTATATTTAAAATCAAGCCATATAACACCAAATGGTTTTGATGCAAACATATCTGTATCAGGAACTGGTTCAGAAAGAACTGTAACATTAAGTAACATACAAGGTTCAGGAGCAGGTAAAACAGTTACTATTGCTGCAGGAGTTGCGGTAGATACGACTGGAAATAAATCTAAATCTGTAACAAGCAGAAGCTTTGCAATAGATGCAGGCGATATAACTATACCAACGGTTAATATAAATAAACCATCACCTTCTACAGTAAAAGTTGGTGGAACAGTTACATATACAGTATATTTTGATGATGAAACAGCAGTTAAATCAGTTAACTTTAGTGCAAATAATGTAACATTAAATGGATTTACTGCAACTAAAACTGTTTCTGGTTCAGGTAATGAAAAAAGAACAGTAACATTATCTAACATACAAGGTGCAGCAGATGCAGATAATTATATTACTGTATCAGCTGGAGTAGTAGTAGATACATCAGGTAACAAATCAAAAGCAGTTAATTCTGCAAAATTTTCTATACAAGCGCAACCTGTAGTAGATAGCACAATACCAACAGTTACAATATCTAAACCTACACCATCAAGTGTATATGTTGGTGAAAAGGTAACATATACAGTATATTTTGATGATGAAACAAAAATGGGAACAGTAAATTTTAACAAAGATTATGTGGCTTTACAAGGATTTAAAGCAGACATATCTGTAACATCAAGTTCTGAATATACAAAAGTTGTAACACTATCTAACATACAAGGTGCAGCAGATGCAGATAATTACATTACTGTATTAGCTGGTGCAGCAGTAGATGCGGCTGGAAATAAAACAAAAGCTGCTAATTCTGCTAAATTTACAATAAATGCCAAAGAAGAAGTTAAGGATGTGATAGCGCCAGTAGTAAAAATAGGTGCAGCAAATCCTAAATCTGTATATGTTGGCGGAACTGTAAAATATAACGTTACATTTTCAGATAACGTTAAAGTTACAGATGTAAATTTAATAGCAAATAAAATAGATTTAGTAGGATTTACAGCTGATGTTTCTGTAAAAGTGGATGGAGTTAAATCTGCAGTAATTACTTTAAAAAACATTAAAGGAAACGTAGGAGTAAACAAATATATAAAAATTGATGCTGGGGTAGCTTTAGATCAACCTGGAAACAGATCAGCACAAGCTATATCTCCAAAATTCAGCATAGTTAAAAAGGCAATAAATATAGTAGGAAATACAGTAACAAAATATACTACAAATTGTATTGATGATTTATCTCTATTAGGTGATATAAATAAAGAAATAACATATTTTGCATCATGGTTAAGAGCTGAAAAATATACAGCAACATATGTACAAGAAAACAACTATGTAGCAGAAGATGAAACAATGACATACATGGTAGAATATTACAATGGAAGTACAGCGCCAGCTCCAGAAGTTAAATTTGATTTAACAATACCATACAAGGTAGTTGTTGAAGAAGTTAATGGAAATGGTAAAATTACAAAAAGAACAGATAATGAAACGGTAATTACATGGAATGTGGGAACTGTACCAAGTTATGCAGCATCTCAAGGAAGAGGTTACTGTAGATTATATGTAAGAGTAAGATTTTTAGAAAATGAAACTTTAGAAAAGAGTGATAAAATTTCTGAAACATTCTACGCTACATTAAAAACAACAGCAGATGGAAACCATTCATATTCATATATGAGACAATTATTTATAGATACAACTGAAGGAAAGACAGGAACATACAAGAGCTATTTAACAACTGTAGATACAACTAACCAAGTAAGACCAGAAGATGAAATAACAAGAGCTGAGTTTGCAAAACTTTTAGCTGATTCTGGCATATTAGATGTTAAAGTTGGAAGCAATGATTACAAAACATTTAAAGATCATGATAAAATACCAGCTTATGCAAGAGATGCAGTATCTGCATTAGTTAAAACAGATATAATTCAAGCATTCCCAGATGGTGAATTTAAACCAAGTAATCCAATACTTATGGAAGATGCAATGCAAATGATAGCACAAGCGGCTACATATATATCTGATCAAAAATTAACAGTTTACAAACCAGTATTCCTATATACAGATGCGTTAACTGGAACAGATAAGAAAGTATCTCCAAAGAAAGATTATATAATGGAATTAATGAGACAAAATGTAGTAGTTAAATATGAATCAAATCCTAATACTTATGCATTAAGAAAACATGTAGTAGCAATGGTAAATAGTTTGACATTTAGAGGACCATATGTAGAAAAATTACCAGAAAACACATTAAAATTTGCAGACATTAGAGATGATAGTGTATTCTTCTATAATATAGTGGGTGCATCAAATTCATATAAATATACTTATGATTATAGATTATGGCAAGAAATAGTTGAAATTGTTAAATAATTTCAAAAATATTACAATATAATTTAAAAGTCAACATATTATTATGTTGACTTTTTTGTTGCCATATGTTACAATTATATTATATAAATACCGTTGTTACAGGGCAAATGTCCTGAAATAATATATTAATAAAAAATTTTAAAATATGAAAGGAGAATCTTTTATGAAGATTCGGAAAAATGTTGTAGCCTGGATAGGCATCATTCTTTGTGCGGCTTTGGTTGGAGTCCTGCTCTTTGCAAAGTCTTTGTTCGCTGTTATTCCTGCAGTTTTGTCCGGAATCTTCCTGTGGGTGTTGATTAATTCTCTCCTCAAGAAGAAGAAGGAAAAAGCTGATGGAGAAACTGAGAAGAAGCCTAAGAAGAAAATTAACTGGCCGTTGTTGATTTGCTGGATTTTAGTAGTTTTGGCTGCTGTTGCTGCAATTCTGGTTGGTATTTTCTTTGGTTGGTGGTTCTTGCTTCCTTTGGCAGTTATGTTTGGTTTGCTCATTTGGTTGGCAGATTTGTTGAATTGGCATAAAGCTTGGTTCTGCTTGTTTATCGCTCTCGTTGCTATTGCAATTATCCTGCTCGGTGTTTTTGGTATTATCTCTACTGTAAGAGGTAATGGTGGAAATGTTGTAGATGGTGATTTGATTGTCAATGGAGATGTAATTCTTCCCACTGGTGATATTGACGTGAACGAAGGTGATGTCAACCTGGATAAGGGAGATGTTAATCTGAATGAAGGCAATGTCAATGTTAACAAGGGTGACGTAAACGTGAACGAAGGTGATGTCAATGTTGACAAGGGCAACGTAAACGTGAACGAAGGTGATGTTAATGTCAACAAAGGTGATGTCAATGTCGGTGGTGATGTAAATGTAGGCGGCGACGTAAATGTTGGTGGCAACATCAATGAGACAGTTCCTCCTACTACAAATCCTCCTGCAACTGAGCCTCCTCACACTCACAGCTACAAGGCAACGGAGACAAAGCCGACTTGCACTGACAAGGGATATACCACTTATACTTGCTCTTGTGGTGATAGCTACAAGGATGCATACAAGGATGCCCTCGGCCATTCTTACAAGGCAACTGTAGTAAAACCCACAACTGAGGCTGGTGGTTATACTGAGTACAAGTGCACTCGTTGCGGTGACTCCTATAAGGATGCTTATACTGATAAGCTTCATAGCCATAAGTACACATCCGTAGTTACAAAGCCGACTTGCACTGACAAGGGATATACCACTTATACTTGCTCTTGCGGTGATAGCTACAAGGATGCATACAAGGATGCCCTTGGCCATTCTTACAAGGCAACTGTAGTAAAACCCACAACTGAGGCTGGTGGTTATACCGAGCACAAGTGCACTCGTTGCGGTGACTCCTATAAGGATGCTTATACTGATAAGCTGCCTGAAGTAGTTCCTGTTATCAAGTGTACAAACACTATTCGCTATGGCGAGACTGTGTATGTCACCTTGGAAAATATCAGTGCTTCTAACCTGAAGGTTAGCAACAAGCTTTTCGTAGCTGTTGAAGTCCTGTCTGATACTCGTGTGGCAATTACACTCACTGAAGACGTGACTGGCTACCTGACCGTTACTGATACAGTCAGCGGCACCAATGTCGTTATTGACATTGTAGAAGGCTAAACTAACAGATAGTCCCCTACTCTAATGAGTAGGGGCTATTTGTTGCCTTTTTTCGCCTTTCTTTTCAAATTTATTGTATACATTTCGACAATATACATATCAAACATTTGCTATACTTTTAGTGAGGTGTTTAATATGAAATATACTTATGAAGAAGCAAATAAAAAATTAAAAATTGAATTAGATGAAGATATAGATATGGATAGCTGTAGAATGCTTAGGACTATAGTAGATGGATATATAATGAGATATAGCCCTGGTATTTGCGAATTAGATATGTCCAAAGTTACATTTATGGATAGCTCTGGTTTGGGCTTTATAATGGGAAGATACAATTTAGCAAAAATGTTGGACTGTAATTTAATAATAACAAATCCTGACAACAATATAAGAAAAGTGCTAGAAATGTATAAGATAGAAAATGGAATAAAGGTGATGTAGTATGTTGAACAAGGCAAGTATAAAGATAGAAGCAAAGTTAGAAAATGTTAGTATGATAAGAGTAATGGTTGCATCGTTTTTAAGTAGAACTAACATTACACTAGATGAACTCTCAGACATTAAAACAGCAGTTTCTGAGGCTGTTACCAATAGTATAGAACATGGATATAATTTAGAAAACACTGGTGAAGTTGAGGTTGTAATAAAGCTAGGTAAACTAGATGATATGACGTATTTTTGGGTGCAAGTAATAGATGAAGGGATTGGAATAGAAAGCATTGAACTTGCAACAACACCAACATATACAACAAAACCAGAATTAGAACATGCTGGTATGGGTTTTACAATAATGGAAACGTTTATGGACGAAGTAGTAATAGATTCCAAAGTAAATGAAGGTACTTCTGTAATAATGACAAAAAAATTAAAGACTATAAAATCATAGGGGGATATATGGAACAAGTTGAATGTTTATATGATAGATATATACAAGATTTTAGATGTAAATATTATATGACTAAAACTACTAGAAAGTATATAGATGATAGTGATACAGTAAGTAGTTTTGGTGTAAAAATAGACAAATTAAGTAGTAGTGGAAAATTACTTTCCAGTGCTAGTGTAAATAATGTTGGAATAAACGAAAGTGATGTAAGGTTATTTATAAAAACGTTAAATGATGGATTAGTAACTCCAATTACATTAAAAGATATAGTAAATGATAAACAGTAGTCTCTCCTTTGTTGCAAAAATACTCATATGATGGTATTATATATACTATAATATGAGTATTTTTTGGAGGCTAAATGGAATATATAATAGACGAAATATATGTAGGACAAAGAATAGATAAAGTATTAAGTGATTTAAATCACGAATATACACGTTCTTTTGTTCAAAAAATGTTAGAAGATGGGAATATAACTGTAAATGGTAATATGGCTAAACCATCATATAAAGTGAAGATGGGAGATGAAATTTTTGTAGAGGAATTAGAAACTACAGAAATTGATGTATTGCCAGAAGATATAAAATTAGATATTGTTTATGAAGACAATGATGTTATAGTTGTAAATAAATCCAAAGGGATGGTAGTGCATCCTGGAAATGGAAATTATACAGGGACGTTAGTTAACGCTTTGATGTTCAGTCATAAAGATGAACTGTCTGCAATAAATGGCGTTATAAGGCCCGGGATTGTCCATAGAATAGACAAAGATACAAGTGGCATACTTGTAGTTGCTAAAAACGATAAGGCCCATAAAATCTTGGCTGATGACTTTAAGGTACATAATATAACGAGAAAGTATATAGCTATAGTTAAAGGTATTGTTGAAAGAGATAATATAAAAATAGATTTGCCTATAGGTAGGGCGGAAAACGATAGAATAAAGATGGCAGTAACGGAAAAGAATTCTAGAAATGCTGTAACATATATAAAAGTATTAGAAAGATTTTATAAATCAAATTACACATTAGTAGAAGCGACTTTAGAGACTGGAAGAACGCACCAAATAAGAGTACATATGTCATATATAGGACATCCACTTTTAGGTGATGAAGTGTATAGTAAAGGTAAAAACGAGTTTGGTATATCTGGACAAATGTTACACGCAAAAGCACTAGGATTTAACCATCCAATAAAAAAAGAATATATGGAATTTACTAAAGATGAGCCTAATGAATTTAAAGATGTACTAGAAACTTTAAGAAACAAAGAAAAATAAGAGCAAACGAAAAACGTCTGCTCACAATCTATATTTAACATAAGCTTATGGATAATATAGTATATGCAATATTAAAAAGGTGGTGAGTTTTGTGGAAGAAATTCGTATAAATAAATATATTGCAAGTTGTGGTGTGAGTTCGAGAAGAAACGCAGAAGAGCTTATATTAGCTTGTAGAGTAAAAATAAATGGACAAGTTGTAACTGAACTTGGCGTTAAAGTAAATGATAAAGACATAGTTGAGGTTGATGGCAAGAAAATATCTTTAGAACGAGAAAAACTATATATAATGTTAAATAAGCCAAGAGGGTATGTAACAACTTCTAAAGAACAATTTGGCAGACCTTCCGTATTGGACTTACTAGATGTTAAGCAAAGAGTATTTGCTGTAGGAAGACTAGATATGGATTCTGAAGGACTATTATTACTAACAAATGATGGGGATTTTGCAAATAAGATAATTCATCCAACAAAACATATTTCTAAAACATATGAAGTAGTATTAAAGAAAGAAATAGCTGATGAAAATATAGAGAAACTAAAACAAGGTGTAGATATTGGGGGATATATTACAAGACCATCTATTGTAGAAAAGGTGGATAACAAAAACATAATAATTACAATATATGAAGGAAAGAACAGACAAGTTAGAAAAATGTGTGAATCGGTAGGAAATAAAGTAGTTAATTTAAAAAGAATAGAGATAGGTAGTCTAAAACTAGGTGAATTAAAAAACGGTAAATATAAATATCTTACAGAACAAGACTTAAAGAAAATATTTGAATAAAGACAAAACAAAACAGCCCTTTTGGGCTGTTATATTTTTAGTGTTTTCTTTTCCTTGCAGCTTCAGATTTCTTTTTTCTTTTTACGCTTGGCTTTTCATAATGTTCTCTTTTCTTTATTTCAGCAAGAACACCAGACTTAGCGCATTGTCTTTTAAAACGTTGAAGAGCGTTATCTAAAGTCTCGTTTTCTTTTACTTTTATTCCTGGCATTTATATTCCCTCCCCTCAGTGGGAAATACAATTATTCGTATTTCTAAATTACTTGTAAAATTATACTACATAAGCTTGTACAAGTCAAGGGTTTAGGGTTATCTTTTAAAATTAGAGAGCTATTTGTACGTTCTAATTGTGTAAAATAAAAGAAAAAACGGTCAAATTAATTGACTAAGAAGTATATGTGTAGTAATATTATTAAATGGAGAGTGGGTAGTATGAATTACAAAAAGATGTGGTCCGAGGTTATAACAGCCTCATTAATAATAATAATTTCAGCAATAGCTATAATTTCTTTTATAGTTATATCTGGACAAGATGTAGATATATATAATCCAAGTGAGAAAATAGCTGTATCTAAAGGCACAGACAAAATATCTGAAGTATTAACGTTGCTTCAAGGTAAATACATGGGAGAACTTGATGTTGAAAAATTAATAGATGGAGCAATTGAGGGGATATTTGAAAATATAGATGATCCTTATACAAGATACTTAACTCCAGAAGAATTCGATGAAGCAGTAAATTCTGGCAATGAAGAGTATTGTGGAGTAGGCATACATATTTCTTTAACAAGAGTAGATGGTGAAGCTATAATTGTAGGAGTAATGCCAGAAACACCTGCTAAAAAAGCTGGTATAAAAGCAGGAGATATAATAAAGAAAGTAGATGATATGGTAGTTACTGCAGATAATTACTACGAAGCTTCAAATGCTATAAAAGGTGAAGAGGGAACAACAGTAAAACTTACTCTTGAAAGAGAAGGAAAAGAGTTAGTATTTAATGTGAAAAGACAAAAGATAATAAGTAGTGACATTTCATCTGCTGTGATAAATAAGGAAGTTGGATATATAAAAATATTCAGTTTTGAGTCTGGTGTTTATGATAACTTCAAAGCAGAATATACTAGACTTATTGAGGAAGAAAAAGTTAAAGGAATTATAATAGATTTAAGAGATAATCCAGGCGGATTTGTTGATGAAACAGTAAGAATTGCAGATTTCTTATGTGGTGCTGGAACTATTATAAAGCAAGAATATGGTGATGGAACAACTAGACTATATACATCAGATGCTAAAAAGAGTGAAGTGCCACTTGTAGTATTAATAAATGAAAATAGTGCTAGTGCCTCTGAAATACTTGCGGGTTCAATAAAAGACCTAGGGGCTGGAAAACTAGTTGGAACAACATCGTTTGGAAAAGGAATAATGCAAAGCTATATTGCTCTAGAAAATGGTGGTGGAGTAGCAATTACTGTCGCAAAATATTACACTGCATCAGGAATTGAGATACATGGACAAGGAATTAAACCAGACGTAGAAAAAACACTAAATAAAGGCCAGTCAATAGATTATTCTGCAAATCCAAAAACAGATGCTCAATTAGACCAAGCTATAAAAACTTTGAAAGAAATGAAATAATTAATTAAATTGTAATAAAATAGCAACCGAAAATTGCAGGTTGCCATTTTAAACACAAAAGAACATATTTATATATACATAATAATGAAATATTGCGCATTTAAAGCCATCGACTTACTTTGACAAAATCCGCCTCGTATGCTATAATTCAGCCATTAAGAGGTGATGACAATGGTTTCTAAAGAATCAATGCAAAAGATAAGACAGGATGTCGAAAATTACATTGGATTGGAAATAGACATCAAGTCTAACGTCGGTAGAAATAAAAAAGTAAACAAAAGAGGAACAATAGATAGTGCGTATTCAAATTTGTTTGTGGTAAGGGAAGCTGACAGTACTAGAAAATTGTCATATAGTTATGCAGATGTATTGATGAATTCGCTAGAAATTACAAAAGTTGATAATGGAGAACCTTTATTAAACTATGAGTTTGATACTAGCAAAAAATTTGTTCAACTGTAAATAGAAATAACGTGTTCTTAAGGACGCGCTATTTTTTTGTCGTTATTTGTAAATGAATAGTTTGTTAGAGGCTGTACTAACTAAAGAGATTAAAATAAAAATTATAGAAAAGTATTTGTAGTAAGTGTTATACAGTGGTATAATGACGTTGTGAAAAAATATTAAAAATTTTAAAAAATATTGTTGACAAACAAATGTACGTAATGTATAATACATTCAAACAAACGTTCTGAGTATGGGAGGTAATATATATGATGTCAGAAGAAAGAAAAAAAGCTTTGGATATAGCTTTATCTCAAATTGAGAAAAATTTTGGAAAAGGTTCAGTAATGAAATTAGGCGAAGTAGGAAATGTTAATGTTGATGCAATACCTACAGGAGCTTTAAGTTTAGATATAGCGTTAGGAATTGGTGGAGTACCACGTGGAAGAGTAATAGAAGTATATGGACCAGAATCTTCAGGTAAAACTACAGTAGCTCTTCATATGATAGCTGAAGCACAAAAAATGGGTGGAATAGCAGCATTTATAGATGCAGAACACGCACTTGACCCAGTATATGCGAAACACTTGGGAGTAGATGTAGATAACCTAATAGTATCTCAACCAGATACAGGAGAACAAGCTCTAGAAATTACAGAACAATTAGTAAGAAGTGGCGCAATAGATATTATAGTAATAGACTCTGTTGCAGCACTTGTTCCTAAAGCAGAAATAGATGGTGAAATGGGTGATTCACACGTTGGTCTTCAAGCAAGACTTATGTCTCAAGCTTTAAGAAAACTTACTGGTGTTTTATCTAAATCTAAAACAGTTGCAGTATTCATCAACCAATTACGTGAAAAAGTTGGAATAATGTTCGGTAATCCTGAGACAACACCAGGTGGTAGAGCTCTTAAATTCTACGCTTCTGTAAGATTGGAAGTTAGAAAACAAGAAGCTATAAAGATAAATGGAGAAGTAATGGGTTCTAGAACAAAAGTTAAAGTTGTTAAGAATAAAGTTGCGCCACCATTTAGAGAAGCAGAATTTGATATAGTGTATGGAAAAGGTATATCTACTTCAGGATGTATTTTAGACTTAGCAGCAAACTTAGATATAGTAGGTAAGAGCGGAGCTTGGTATTCATATAAAGGTGAAAAGATAGGACAAGGTCGTGAAGCGGCAAAGGCATATTTAGAAGCAAATATAGATGTTATGAAAGAAGTTGAAGAAAAAGTAAGAGATAACTTCAATCTAGCTTTTGAAAAAAGCCTTGGAGATATGGAAGAAATAGATGATGACGATACTATAGATTTAGTTGAAGAATAGGAGAATTGTTTTGAATAACAGTGAGCAAAATATACTTGCAAGGGATAAGGCTATAAGGTATATAGGGATTTCTAAGAAAACTGAATATGAAGTAAGACAGAAACTGAAGGGGTTAAAAATAACCTCTTCAGTTATTGACGAGGAAATAGAATATTTAAAAGAGCTGGGGTATATTGATGATGTAGACTATGTTGAATCATATATTAAACAGTGCTATAAAATGCAAAATTATTCAATATATGAAATAACAAACAAACTATTGCAAAAAGGCATAAAAGCTAGTATAATTGACGAAGAAATAGATAGTTTAAAAGAATCAGATTATGAGGTACAGGTAGTAGAAAAATTACTAAATGGTAAGTTAAAATCTTATGATGAAATAAAACAAAAAAGCTATCTATACAGAAGAGGATTTAGAGTTTAATGGAAAACATAACAGAACTTACAGAAAATAGCAATAAATACAATGTGGCCATTTCAAATTTTGAAGGGCCGCTAGATTTGTTGTGCTTTTTAATAAGTAAAAACAAAATGGATATTTTTGAAATTTCTTTAAGTGAACTTACAGATAAGTACATTGAATACTTAAATGAAATGCAAGAACTAGATATGGAAATTGCAACTGAGTTTATGGTCATGGCAACAACACTACTTTATATTAAATCTAAAAAACTGCTTCCTATAGCAGAACCAGAAGATGAAGCTGAATGTGAAATCACGGAAGAAGAACTTATTGAAAAAATTGCAAAATACAAAATGTACAAAGAAAAGCAACAAGAACTAAGAGAAATGTATAATGCAAATTTTGGTACATTTGAAAAGCTTCCAGAAAATATAAAAATAAAAAGAGAACTAGATATTAGTAGCATGACTACTAAAGAAAATTTACTTGCAATGTATAATGCAGTTTTAAAACGTAAATTTGATAAAATAAATGTTAAATCTGAAGAAATAAAGAAAATAGCACTTTATGAAAAAGTTACAATTAAAAGTAAGGTTAAACAAATTATAGAAGTGTTTAAGAAAAAAACAAACTTTGTATTTAGTAGCATATTTAATAAAAAGAATGCGACAAATATAGATATAGTTACAGCTTTCTTAAGCGTTCTTGAACTTTCAAGATTAAAACATGTGAGTATCAAACAAGATAAACTTTATGGAGATATATTAGTAAATAAAATTTCAAAAACGGATATAGATATTTCTTTAATAAAGGAATAATTGGAAAATTTAAGAAAATAATATAGTTGGTGATAGTATGTTTTTAAAACTTTCATTAGCTATATTTTTTGTACTTTTTTTAATACTGTTTGTGCCATCAAGTTTAAATATAAGTTTATATATAACTTGTGATAGATACTTTTTAGATATAAAAAAGACAAAAGGGATGGAAAGCAAAATAACATTTAATATATGTGGGGTTATTCCTGTGTATTTTAAAAAA
>JAZSRF010000005.1:0-2962 GCA_045538335.1 Clostridia bacterium
AAAATACCGCTTCCAAAAATTGCAAACAAAACTATTGACATATATGAAAATTGATGTATAATAATCATAACAGTTAAGGAAGGCGGTGTTCAAGATGCAAATTACTGATGTTAGAGTTAGAAAAATAGCTTCTCAAAACAGAATGAAAGCTATTGCTTCAGTTACTTTTGATGATGTATTCGTAGTACATGATATAAAAGTTATAGAAAGCGATAAAGGTCTTTTCATTGCTATGCCTAGCAGAAAAACTCCTAACGGAGAATTCAAAGACATAGCTCATCCAATAAACACGGAGACTAGAGAAGAAATTCAATCAGCAATAATAGCTAAGTACAATGAAACTGATGATGCAGAAGTTGAATCAGCAGAATAATTAGCTTAAATCGAGAGCACGCCTTTTTCGTGCTCTTTTTTGGTGGTAAATATGGATATAAAAAAAGAAATAGTAGAAAAAATACCTTTTGAACCAGGTATATATATAATGAAAGATGAAAAGGACAAGATAATATATGTTGGTAAGGCCAAGTCTTTAAGAAAGAGAGTTAGACAATATTTTAATAAAACAAACAAAACCATTCGCATACAGAATATGGTGTCTAAGATAAGAAATATTGAATATATCGTAACAGCAAATGAACTTGAAGCGCTTGTTTTAGAATGTAATTATATTAAGGAGTTTATGCCTAAATATAACGTAATGCTTAAGGACGATAAAACATATCCATATATAAAAATAACAGTAAAAGAAGAATATCCATCAATATATATAACAAGAAGAAAAGTAGATGATGGTTCTAAATATTTAGGTCCATATACGGATGTAAACGCGTTAAGAGAAGTATTTAATACGTTAAAAGAAATATTTCCTTTGAAGAGATGTAAATATAATTTTAATAAAAATGCAAATAAAAATGTGGGTCCATGCATGTACTACCATATAGGAAGATGTTTAGGACCATGTATTAATGATGTAGCACGTGAAGAATATAGGTCGATGATAAACCAAGTTGTTCTATTCTTGGAAGGAAAAACAGATATAGTTAAATCATATATCAAAGAGAATATAGATAAATGTATAGAAAAATTAGAGTTTGAAAAAGCAAAAGAACTACATGAGAGACTAGATAAAATAATAAAAATAACTGAAAAGCAAAAAGTTTCTAATTTAAATGAATCAAATACAGATATTTGGGGATATGTCGTTGTAAAAGATAAGTTATATATTCAAATATTCAAAATAAGAAATAGCAAGCTTTTGAAACACGATAATTTATACATTGAAGAAATTGACAAAATCAAAACAGATGGCATAATGTTAGATATATTATCTCAGTACTATACTAAAAATAAAACTGATATGCCAGCTAAAGTATATTTAAAAATAAAAGACGAGGAAAAACAAGCACAGGATATAGAAATGGTAACAACATATTTAACAACACTTAAAAGCACAAAAGTAGAGTTAAATATACCAAAAAAAGGAGATAAGTTAAAACTTATCCAAATGATAGAAACCAATATAAAAATGAACTTAAAAGACAAAGATAAAAATCCGCTAGATGAATTAAAAGAACTACTAAATATTGAGTATGAACTAAATTGTTTAGAATGTTATGATATTTCCAACTTAAAAGATAGTTTTATAGTAGGAGCTGGTATTACATATGAAAATAGTGAGTTTAACAAGTCTAAATATAGAAAATATAAAATTAAATCTACAGAAACACAAAACGATGTATTGTCTATGGCAGAAGTAATAACAAGAAGACTAAATCATATAGACGAAATGGAGCTTCCAGATATGTTTTTAATAGACGGTGGGTTAAATCAGGTAAGAGCTGTTAAAAATGTATTAGAGCAACATAGTATAACTACCCCAGTAATTGGTATGATAAAAGATAATAAACACAGAACAAGAGGAATTATAGATTTAAATGAAAAAGAAATAGATTTAAGAGATAAAAAAGAATATAAAGCTATTTTTGCACTTTTAACTAAACTTCAAGATGAGGTACATAGATTTGTAATTACATATCACAGAAGCTTAAGAGACAAGATAAAAAAATAATATAAACATATTAATAAAAATAATACATCCACCCAAAATTTGGGTGGATGCGTAGTTTTACATTGCATTGAACATCCAGCTAAAGCTGATCAAAAACATTGCAAATCCGGAAATGAACCATTTTACAGGAAGAGTAGGCCGCTTGTTAATAAATCCAACGGGATGAGTAGCACACAAGGAAAAGCCAATAATCAGGGATACAAGAGCTGCCATTGCAAAATAGATACCAACATCAAACATCCAAGTAATCATAATAGAATAACCTCTTTCTTAATTAAGTTTTAATAAACGTATGTTTATACTAATATTGTACCAAATTTTTGTGATAAAGTCAATGTTATAAGGATTTGATGTTAAATTAATATACATAATAACACACATAATAATAGCAAAACACACCTTGTAATTTCAAGGTGTGTTTTGTTAGATTACCATAAGCATTTGAATATTGCTCCAAGGACTAAGATACCAAGAGATATAAAGAGAATAGTCCTATAAAGCTTTATAGCGTGCAAAGTGTCTTCCAAATCTTTTTCGTTTTCCGGATTGTGTGCTTTTGTGTTGCAAAATAATCCCATAGTGAGAGCGAAGATGACATTTATAATGCCTAGCCAAATTAAAAAAGTTCCAAATAAATCCATAAAAAGTGTCCTCCAAAAATATATTAATATTTTTATAACAAGTAAACGTATAAATATTTTAACACGCATTGCAGTCGCTGTCAAGCTGACGCCAATAATTTCAATATTTATGCTGTAGGTTTGTCAAACATGTGACACACTTATTTAGAAATATCTGCGTTTGATACACCTTATGTTAATGTTTTGATTTACACAACTTCGTTGTGTTACTTAGTTAAATAGCTAAATACATAGTATTTATGCTATTTGGCTA
>JAZSRF010000036.1:0-1912 GCA_045538335.1 Clostridia bacterium
GACTTCATGATGTTAGTAATGGAAGTGTTCCACCATTTTGGAATCTATCTAACAACTCAGTTCCTTCTTGCATAATTGTTAAGTCTGCTGCAGTATTTGTATCAAATACTTTATCAAATCCTAACATTTTAAGAGCTGTTACCATTTTTCCTTCTACATTTGTTCCAATAGGCATTCCAAATTCTTCACCTAAAGCTACTCTTACTGCTGGAGCCGTTTGAACAACTACATATGTATCTTTATCTCTTAATTTTCTAAATACATTTTTTGTTTCATCTTTTTCTTTTAACGCTCCTACTGGGCAAGCTTGGATACATTGTCCACAGAATGTACAATTTACATCATTTAAGCTTGCTTCATTTGTTGTAGAAATGTGTGATTTAAATCCTCTACCTGCAACATCTATAGCTGATATTTTTTGTATATTTTTACAAGTTGCAACACATCTTTTACACATTATACATTTGCTTGCATCTCTAACTATTGATGGTGATAAATCATCAATATGTGGTTCAACTTCTTCACCTGGATATTCTATATCCGTTATTCCAAATTTTTCAGCTAAAGTTTGAAGTTCACAGTTTCCATTTCTTACACAAGTTAAACATGTTCTATTATGTGATGATAATATTAAATCTAATATTACTCTTCTTGCTTCATTTATTTCAGGAGTATTAGTTTTAATTACCATTCCTTCTTCTGCCATAGTATTACAAGATGGAACAAAACCTCTTCTTCCTTCTATTTCTACTATACACATTCTGCAATCACCAGCAGCATTTATTTCTTTTAAGAAACACAAAGTAGGAATATCAATATTTGCTTTTCTAGCAGCAGCTAAAACTGAAATACCTTTTTCTACTTCTATATCTCTTCCGTCAATATTTATTTTTATCATTTCTGACATTTTAATTTCTCCTTCCTATTTATGTATTGCTTTGAATGGGCATCTATCTACACATGCTCCACATTTAATACAGATTTCTGAATTAATTTTGTGTGCTTGTTTAACTTCTCCTGAAATTGCATTTACAGGACATTGTCTTTTACAAATTCCACAGCCTTTACATAGTTCTGGATTTATTTCTATACTTGCTAATGCTTTACATTCACCTGCTGGACATTTTCCGTCTTTTATATGTGCAACATATTCATCTTTAAAATATTTTATTGTAGAAAGTACAGGGTTTGGAGCTGTTTGACCAAGTCCACATACAGAAGCTTTCTTTATTGTATTAGCTAATTTTTCTAGCTTTTCAATATCATCATCTTCTCCATTTCCTTCTGTTATTCTATTTAATATTTCAAGCATTCTTTGTGTACCAATTCTACATGGTGTACATTTACCGCATGATTCATCTACAGTAAATCCCAAATAGAATTTAGCAAGGTTAACCATACATTTTGTATTGTCCATTACAATTAGTCCACCTGATCCCATCATAGAGCCTATTGATGCTAATGATTCATAATCTATTGGTGTATCTAAATGTTCTGCAGGTATACATCCTCCTGAAGGTCCACCTGTTTGAGCTGCTTTAAATTCTTTACCATCCGGTATTCCTCCACCTATATCAAATACTATTTCTCTTAATGTTGTTCCCATTGGAACTTCAACTAAGCCTATATTTACAACATTTCCACCTAAAGCAAATACTTTTGTTCCTTTTGATGTTTCTGTTCCAATACTTGAATACCATTTAGCACCATTTAATATTATTTTAGTTATATTCGCATATGTTTCAACATTATTTATTAATGTTGGTTTTTGCCATAATCCTGCATTTGCTGGGAATGGTGGTTTTAATCTTGGTTGACCACGTCTTCCTTCGATTGATTCTAGTAATGCCGTTTCTTCACCACATACAAATGCTCCTGCCCCTAATCTTATTTCTAGGTCAAACTCAAAATT
>JAZSRF010000078.1:0-2597 GCA_045538335.1 Clostridia bacterium
TATTCTTCCCCAACTATCGTATCTAAATTGCGTTGTAACAGCAATAGGTTGAGTCAAAAACGGCAATGTGTAAATTCTTGTTTCTTTGGTAATTTCTCCCATATTGCCATATTCATAGCACATTACGCCACTTTCATCGTAAATGCTTTCTACTTGTCCATGAGCATTATAATTGTAAGTTATGCCTATACCATCTTCATAAGTTTCTTCGTCCAACTCTTTAGCGTTAAAACTGTACTTAGGAATTACATCGTTTCCAAAAGAGAAAATTTTACCGTTGTTTATTCTCCTAATTTCCATTCTACAAAGATAACATTTTTTTTATAACTTTATATGTTGGAGTTTTAATTGTTTGAAGTCTTTGGATTTTCTCTTTCCCATGCTTCACGATATTTTTTTTCATATTCTGCCGCTTTTACACTATCTTGAGGAACATATTCCCCTTTCTTATATAATTTTGATAATGTACTCAAACAAAAAATCTCATTCAATTCTGCTCCTTTAAACAAATAAAACAAAATAAAATTAATTGTATTTGTATCCATTTCTATACCACATCTTTTATAAAAATTTCTAGTATAAAGATAAATATCTGCACATGCATCTCCAGAATTATATTTATTTGCCATTACTAAAGCAATAGGCAAAAATTTTTCATAATGATAATCCCAACCTTCTTTGTATTCTACTCCTGAATACATTGTAAATTCGTTATATGCTTTTATATCTCCTTCTTTTATTGCTTTTTGTTTACACTCCCAACTTTCTTGTTTTGTTAATCGTGGTGTTATTGATTCTGAAATTATATTGTTGTTCGGTTGCTTAGTATTTCCATTATTTTGGCAATACACGTTTAAAGAAGGTATTATTAAAAAGAAAATGATTAAAACGTTTATACCTTTATTCTTGTTGAGAACCATTAATTTTTTGATATATCTGTTCATATTTTTCTATTGTTTTTTGTGGGTTTCTAAATATGGGTTTTGTATGGCCATCAAAACTATCTACTTTTACACCTTTATAATAAATATTCCATACACCTCTTTTTCCTGTACCTCCATCTTTATTTGTTCTATTAACACCTATTTCATAACTAAATTGTTTAGATGTATTCGTATGTTCAGTATAAGTTCTAACTTTTTCCGAAGGAGCAACAACCAGCAAATTTAAATCATTCGACAATTGTTTTGCTATATTGTCTTCTCCTTTTCCTGTTTCACAGGAGTGTAAAACTAAAATAGATGTTTGTTCTTTTGCTTGATTTTCTTTATAAATAGTACTCTTTTCTGTCAAAAAATCATCCATAGTAGTTGCATCTCTTATATAACTCGCACCGCCTTCTGTATTGCAATATTCTATTCTGTTTTGTTCTCCATGTGCCCATAAATGTATAACAGGTTCATTTTCCATATATCTATCTGCAGCATTGTAAAGACGTTGGTTTTTTTTATTTTTAGAAGTATTTTCAGAATTCATTACTAATGAAATAACTTTTTCGCAACCCGTCGGGTCCACATACTTCACCGGATTATTAGCACAATAAGCATACGGAGACATCCAAAAATACTTCTCAAAAAGAGGGTCTCTGCTCGTAAACGTTGGCGGAGCGTAATATCTCGCTTCGTAGTAATACATACCAGTCTCTTCATCTAATTCTTTCGCATTAAAGGAGTACTTGGGTATTACATCATTTCCAAAATTGGCGTTATATTCTGAGATTATTTCTCCAAACGGTGCATAAACAAATCCTTGTGTAATAGAAGAGTTATTATCCGTTACAAATGCCGTACTTCCCAAATGATTGGTGTGGTAATAGAAAATATCACCGTTGTTTGCCTCGTTTCTTAGTTCTGGAATATTCATAAGAGGTGTAGGTGGTGTTATATTTTCGTAATCAGTATAATATTCTCCATAATTATCTTCTCTTAACTCAAGCAATTCCAATATATCTTTACGGTAACGGTCTTTAATTGCATCGTTATGGTAAATAAATTCGTTATTATTTTCCACTTCGATAAAAATTGCCTCGTGATGAGTATTCCCCAAACGTGAGCAAATACGCTCTGTTCCATTGTAATAGTGTTTGGTAAAATTACCGTAAGCATCAAAATTTATATAAGCGTTAGGGTAGAACATTGCTTGTTGTAGTCGGAAATCAAAATCTTGTTGTGCACCGTTTAGCCAAGCGTTCATACTGCTCATGCTTATTTTGTAGGTTCTTGTGTTGGAAGCATCGTAACCATAATAGGCAAAATGTACACCTTCGTTGCTATATGCTTTCATATTTCCCTGACTATTAAATAGATAATAATCACTTTCATATTCGTCTGTTGCGGGGTTTCTTACATCTCGCTTACGTAAACTGCCGTTAATGCCGTAAGTGTATTCTATATCTTCTGTCCCATATTGTAATCTCGGTGCAAAAGATGTTTGTGTTTTATCTATATCATGATATTCAAAATTATTATCATTATAAGTTCCATTTGTATATATATCATTATAATAACGATTTATTTGACCCCAATCTCCGTAATCTATTCCCAAATAATAATCGTTAGCATTGGCTTCAATAAGTTGGTCTGCTTCATCGTAATAGA
>JAZSRF010000034.1:0-8582 GCA_045538335.1 Clostridia bacterium
ATTTAGTATACACTAAAAAAAAACACTGTCAACACTACATAATATATTTGTACATGTTTTTTATAAATATATTAGGACCCTAGATTTTTTCTAAGGTCCTTTGGTTTATTTTTTTATTAGTTTACTATTTTTCCTGTTAAATACCACTTGTTATTTTTAATAATTTCTATTTTCTTTATTTTACCTACATCTTTCATAAATCCTTCAAATATAACAACTTTATTGTCCAGTGTTCTTCCCGTATACATATTAGGATTATTTTTGCTTACACCTTCAACAAGAATATTTTCGACTTTACCAACTTTCTTTTCATTTTCTTCATCTATTATTCTCTCAAATAATGCTTTTAATCTTTCAATCCTTTCTACTTTAATCTTTTCGTCAATTTGGTTCTCCATTCTTTCTGCTCTTGTACCACGTCTTATGCTATAACAGAACATATATATTTGGTCAAATCTAATTTTTTCTACTACATCCATTGTGTCTAAGAAGTCTTCTTCAGTTTCACCAGGAAATCCTACTATAATATCTGTTGAAAAAGAAACATTTGGTACTTTATTTCTTATTTTTTCTACAAGATTTAAGAAATGTTCTTTTGTATATTTTCTATTCATTGCTTTTAATATACTTGTACTTCCAGATTGAAGTGGTAAATGTATTTGTTTTGCTATTTTATCACTTGTAGCTATTTTATCTATTAACGCATCTGTAAAATCTTTTGGATGTGGTGATACAAACCTTATTACATCTATTCCTTCTACTTTTTCTATTTCTTTTAATAAATCTACAAATGTATATATTTTATCTTTAAAGTCATTTCCGTATGAATTTACATTTTGGCCAAGAAGTGTTATCTCTTTATAACCTTTTGATGCTACTTCTTTTACATCTTTTAAAATATCCTCTGGTAGTCTACTTCTTTCTCTTCCTCTTACATAAGGAACTATACAATATGAACAGAAGTTGTTACAACCATAAATTATGCTAATTGATGCTTTATATCCCTCTTCATATTTAATTGGAACATCTTCAACGATCTCGTGTTCATTATCTTGTATCTGTTGTGTTTTCTTTTTATCTTTCATTGCAATATATAACTTTTCTGCAAAATATTGCATACTTTTTGTACCAAGAACAACATCAACAAATGAATATGAAGATCTTATTTTATCTAAAATATGGCCTTGCTCTGTCATACAACCAACTATTGCTATATACATATCTTTATTGCCTTTTTTTCTAGATTTTAAAAGTCCTAATCTACCAAAAAGCTTGTCCTCTGCATTTTCTCTTATGCAACAAGTATTAAATAGCACTACATTTGCTTCTTTTATATCTTTAGCCTTAGAAAATCCCATTTCTTCTAATATTCCCGCATATTTCATAGAATCATTTTCATTTAATGCACATCCCATTGTTTCTATATAATATGTGTATTTTTTATTTTGACTATCTAATAATTCTTTTATTCTTTTTTCATAATCTATTTTATATCTCATAATCTCACCTGTGTTAATTATTTTAACATAAATTAACATAAATTGCTATATGACATAAAAAATAACTTTAGATTTCTCTAAAGTCATTCTTTATTTTATATTAGCATCTTTCCATATATTCGCCAGTTCTTGTATCAATTCTTATTTTATTTCCAATTTCAACAAATAAAGGTACTTGGAATGTTGCTCCTGTTTCAACTGTTGCAGGTTTAGTTGTTCCTGTTGCAGTTGAACCTTTTATTCCTGGTTCAGTATATGTTACTTCTAATTCTACAAAAGTAGGTGCTTCTACACCAAATATATTACCTTTGTAAGATAAAACTCTAACATTCATGTTATCTAATAAATATGGAAGTATATCTTCGATTTGTTCTTTCTTAAGTTCTACTTGTTCATATGTATTGTTATCCATGAAAGTATAAGTGTCTCCATCATTGTATAGATATTGCATTTCACTTGTTGTGATAGATACTTCTTCTACTTTTTCTGATGGGTTAAATGTTTTTTCCATTGTAGTACCAGCTATAACGTTTTTTAGTTTAGTTCTAACGAAAGCTGCTCCTTTTCCTGGTTTAACATGTTGGAATTCTACTACTCTATATACTTGAGAATCAAGTTCGAATGTAGTTCCATTTCTAAAATCTCCTGCAAATATCATTTGATTTCCCCCTTTTTTACTTTTTAATTAAGCTTTTACTGTTTCAACAAGTTTTGCAAATCCGTTTGCATCGTTTACTGCCATTTCAGCAAGCATTTTTCTGTTTATATTGATATTTTTCTTTTTAAGACCATCCATTAATCTGCTGTATGAAATTCCGTTGATTCTAGCTGCAGCATTTATTCTTGCAATCCATAATCTTCTGAAATCTCTCTTTTTGTTTTTTCTTCCTACAAATGCATATTGTCCTGATTTCATAACAGCTTGTTTAGCCATTTTAAATCTTATGCTTTTTGCACCAAAATATCCTTTTGCTCTTTTTAATACTCTTTTTCTTCTTGCTCTTGTTGTTACGGCTCCTTTAATTCTTGCCATTTTGTATTTCCTCCTTTTTTAGATTCCTTTGTTCACTTAATTATGAATAAGGTAATAATTTCTTTACAGCTGCTGAGTTAGCTGAATCAACATATGATGCTCCTCTTAGAGACATCTTTCTGCTTGAGCTTTTTCCTGTTAATTTGTGAGCTCTGTTTGCAGTTGTCTTTTTAACTTTACCAGATTTTAATACTGATAATCTTTTCTTTGAACTACTGTGAGTTTTCATTTTAGGCATTTTATTTTCCTCCTTTTATTTTTTATCTTTAGGCAACACTATTACGTTTAAGAATCTACCTTCAAGTTTTGGTTCTTTGTCTATTTTGCCTTCTTCAAGCATTTCTACAAATTTAAGGATTGTTTCTTTTCCTTTTTCCACAAATCTTACTTCTCTCCCCTTAAACTTTAGTGATACTTTCACCTTATCTCCAGCTTTTAAAAACTTATTAGCATTTTTTGCTTTAGTTTCTAGATCGTGTTGATCTATTGTAGCTGAAAGTCTAATTTCTTTAAGCTCAACCACCTTTTGGTTTTTTCTAGCTTCTTTTTCCTTTTTAGCCATTTCAAATTTAAATTTGCTATAGTCAAGTATCTTACATACTGGAGGACTCGCATTTGGTGCTACTAACACTAAATCTAAATCTTCGTCGTATGCTTTATCTAGAGCATCTTTAGCAGACATTCTTCCTAATCTTTCACCATTAGTACCTATAACTTCTACTTCATTTGCTCTTATTTGTTCATTTACTAGAAAGTCTTGTTTTATATCAATACACCCCCAACAAAAAAAGATTGCTAAAGCCTAGCAATCCTCTCATACAAAATCCACCTTATATATTGGTTTAAATTTGCATTACCTTGTTAAGACAATACCACAAGGTGAGAAGACTACTTCTACTTTACGGTATTATTTTAACATATTAATTTTTGTTTGTCAACATAATTTTATTTTTTTATTATATATCTAAGTTTTTAACATATTTAGCATTTGCTTCAATAAATTCTCTTCTTGGTTCAACCTCTTCACCCATAAGAACTGTGAATATTTCATCTGCTTTAACAGCATCTTCCATAGTCATTTGTATTAGTGTTCTATTTGCTGGGTTCATTGTTGTTTCCCAAAGTTGTTCAGAGCTCATTTCACCAAGACCTTTATATCTTTGTATATTAACGGATTCTCTTTTTATTCCTTTTTCTTCTAATTCTTTAAATGTATCTTCCAAAGAATGTTCGTTATAACAATAAATATCTTCCATTCCTTTTTTAGATAATTTAAATAGTGGTGGGCATGCAGAATATATCTTTCCTTGCTCTATTAGAGGTCTCATATATCTAAAGAAGAATGTCAAAAGAAGTGTTCTAATGTGTGAACCGTCGACATCAGCATCGGCCATCATTATTATTTTATCGTATCTTATTTTCTCAATATTGAAGTCATTACCAATACCAGCACCAATTGCAGTTATAACTGGATTTAATTTTTCATTTCCGTATATTTTATCTGCTCTTGTCTTTTCAACGTTTATCATTTTACCCCAAAGTGGAAGTATGGCTTGGAATTTTCTATCTCTTCCTTGCTTAGCACTTCCTCCCGCAGAGTCTCCCTCGACGATGTATATTTCACATTCAGCAGGATTTTTACTACTACAGTCAGCAAGTTTACCAGGTAAAGTTGTAGATTCAAGTACACTCTTTCTTCTAACAAGTTCACGTGCTTTTCTTGCTGCTTCTCTTGCACGAGATGCAGATAAAGCTTTATCTAGTATTGCTTTAGCTTCCTTTGGATGCTCCTCAAGATATGTAGCAAGCTTATCGTTCATCATAGAGTTAACTATACCTAGAACTTCACTATTTCCAAGTTTAGTTTTAGTTTGTCCTTCAAACTCTGGTTCAGTCACTCTAACACTAACGATAGCAGATATACCTTCACGTATATCATCACCTTGAAGGTTAGAATCTTTTTCTTTTAATATATTAAATTTTCTTCCATAATCATTAAATACTTTTGTAAGACCACGTTTAAATCCATCTAAGTGTGTTCCACCTTCAATGGTATTAATATTATTTACGAAAGATAATATGTTTTCAGAATATGATGTTGTATATTGAAGTGCAACTTCCACTTCTACTTCACCTTTTTGTTCTAAATATATTGGTGGACATACTAATTCTTTATTTTTATTAATATATTCAACGAAAGATACTATACCACCTTCATAATGAAATACTTTTTGTTTAGCTTCAGGATCTCTTCTATCTAATAATGTTATTTTAAGACCTTTATTTAAAAATGCCATTTCTCTAAATCTATTTTCTAGAGTTTCAGCATTATATACTGTTGTTTCAAATATTTCAGCATCCGGTTTAAATATAACCTTTGTTCCACGCTTAGTTTCTTCTCTTACTTTATGAAGTTTTTCAGTAACTTTACCTCTTTCAAAAGATATTTCATAAGCACCATCACCATTACAAGCTTCAACTGTAACTTTTTCAGATAAAGCATTAACAACAGACGCACCAACACCGTGAAGACCACCAGATACTTTATATCCTTCTCCACCGAATTTACCACCAGCATGAAGTATAGTATAAACAACTTCAATAGCAGGTATTCCCATTTTTGGATGTATTCCTAAAGGTATACCACGTCCATTATCTTTTACCATTATACTATTATCTTCTAGTATTTCTACATTTATTTCGTTACAGTAACCAGCTAGAGCTTCGTCAACTGCATTATCTACTATTTCATATACAAGGTGATGAAGACCACGTTCTGATGTACTACCGATATACATACCTGGTCTTTTTCTAACGGCTTCTAAACCTTCTAATACCTGTATTTGACTCTCATTATATTCTGCCATTTTATTACCCCTTATCTTATTTTTTTACAATTACCCCTAATTGTCTTTTTGCATTTTATCATTAATTTTTTATTTTTTCAACAGTTCCATTTTTTATTTTAAAAATTTCTTTATTTTCTATATTATCTATACTTTCTATTTCAGTAGTAGTAATAAACACTTGATATTTAGACACATAATCTATTAAGAAGTTTATTCTACCTCTATCTAATTCTGAGAAAACATCGTCTAAAAGAATTATTGGTGTATTTTCCTTTTCTTGTTTTAAAATTTCAAATTCTGCAAGCTTCATACTTAAAAGTGCTGTTCTATTTTGTCCTTGTGAACCATAAATAGCTACTTCTTTATCATTAACATAAACTATAATATCATCATGACCTACTACTTTGTTTGAAGTTTTTCTGAAGAAATCATTTTCTCTAGACTGAACTAATATATTTTTAATTTCTTCTCTATTTTTACCTAAAAAATCTGATACATATTTTAAATTTAAAATTTCTCCTTCTTTAGATAAACTTTTTTGAATTTCTGTAGCAAACTTTTCCACAGTATCCACATGTTTAGTGCGCATATCTACAATAAATTCTATCTTTTCAGCTAGTTTTTCATCTAATATATCTAAATATGTCATATCTACAAGTGATTTATCTTGCTTAAGTAAATTGTTCTTTAGTGTAAGAATTTTATTATACTCTTGAAGACTTATTACATAACTTCTAGATAATTGACTAATTAATATATCTAAAAATTTTCTTCTATTTTTTGGACTTCCCTTTACTATATCCATATTATCTGGAGAAAATATAACTAAAGGTACTTGTCCAATAAAATCTGAATACTTATTTATTTTTACGCCATTTTCTTTTATTTGTTTTTTATTTGACTTGTCTAAATATACTTCTACATCAATTTTTGAATCTCTATCATCTAAATATGTGTGATTTGTTCTAAAATACTCTGATTCAAAATTTATACATTCTATATCTTTATTTGTTCTATATGATTTAGTAATACTACTTAGATATATAGACTCAAGTATATTTGTTTTTCCATGTGCATTATCTCCTACAAATACATTTACACCTTTAGAAAATTCTAATTCTAAATTTTCGTAATTTCTGAAAT
Organism: Clostridia bacterium; assembly: GCA_045538335.1. Classification (GTDB taxonomy): domain Bacteria; phylum Bacillota; class Clostridia; order TANB77; family CAG-465; genus UMGS1649. The sequence continues at coordinate 6,525 of JAZSRF010000034.1, forward strand.
TTGTAAGTTGTAGTTTTTGTAAATACATCAGTCTCTCCTACTTTTTATTTTAATACTATATTTTTACTATATATTATTCATCTTTTAACTTAACTGGAAGAACCATATACACATATCCACTTCCTACAAGAGGTCTTATAATTAATGGTAATACATTAGATGTAAAGTTAAGTTCTATTTCATCATCATCTATTACTTTTAAAGCTTCCATTAAATATCTTGGGTTAAATCCAATTTCTAAATCTTTACCTTCTACAACAGCATTTACTTTTTCTTTAGCATCTCCTGTAACACTAACACAAGAAATTTCAAACACGTCTAAAGACATATTTATTTTTACAGGAACTTTTTTATCTTTTTCTGCAACTTCTTTAGCAAATATTGAAACTCTTTCTAATGCTTCAAGTAAAGCTTTTCTTGCTATTCTTACTTTAGTATCTGTATCTGCTGGTATTATACTATTATAATTTAAGAAGTCTCCTTCTATAATTCTACTTACAACTGTACAAGGTCCCATTCTAAATAACGCTTGATTTTTATTTTTTCCAATTCTCATCATATTTTCATCAGAATCAGATAAAGTTTTAACAATCTCTGTTAATGATTTGGCTGGAATAATAGCTTTAAATTCTGAACTTCTTTCTAAATATTCCTTTCTTATAGCCATTCTAAATCCATCAATAGCTACTACATTTACTAATCCATCTTTAACATCTACCAATGCTCCTGTGTATACAGGTCTGTTTTGATCAGAACTTGTAGCGAATACCGTTTTCTTTACCATATCTTTAAACATTTTCTCTGAAATTTCTATCTCTTTATCCACATTAAACACAGGTAATCTTGTGAATTCATCTGGATTCATTGTTAATAACTTAAATATTCCGCTAGTAGATTTAATAACAAATATACTATTTTCTATTTCAAATGTTATTGATTCAGATTCTATCTTTCTAATAATTTCATTAAATGTCTTTAAATCTACAACTGTGCTACCAGAAACTTCTATATCTGCTTTAATTATATATTCACTTCCTATTTCTAAATCATTAGTTGTTAATTTAATGTTGTTATCATAAGTTTCAATTAATACGCCTTCAAGTATTGGCATTGTTGTTTTTGCTGTTACTGTTCTACTTACATTGTTTAAAGCAAGTATTAAATCTTCTTTACTACATTTAAATTTCATTTTTTACTCCTCCTAAAATTTTCTTCACAGCACTATATAATATAATTAATATATATCTATATATAATTAGTAGTAGTAGTAGTAGGTGCTGTGGATTATGTGGAAAAACCACTCTACCCCGCTACACATAAAGCAAAATCTATGTGGACAAACTTGTGGATAAGTATCGTTTTTTATCCACAAAACGGATGTTTTTTGTGAATAAGTTTTTGTTTTTAAACTTTTCAACAACTAATTCACAGGTTATTCACAGTAAAATGTGGATATCTCAGAGTCTTGTAATATTTCAAAAATGTTTTTGTAACAATTCTGAAATATTAACCCCTAACCCTTGGTAGATAAGCTTTTCTTAATATCATCTATTAAATCTTTTGTACTTAAATCTGTTAAATATTCATTATTGATTTTGTTGTATGCATGTAAAACTGTTGTGTGATCTTTTCCACCGAAATCCTTACCTATTTGTGGAAAAGTCATATTAATTACACTTCTACATAAGTACATTGCTATTTGTCTTGGATATGCTACATTCTTAGAACGATTTGCACTTACCAAGTCCCCTACTTTAATATTAAAGAATTTACAAACAACTTGCATTATTAGTTTACTTGTAATTATATTTGTGTTTTTAACAAGTACAGATTCTATTGTGTTATCTATAATATCATCTGTAAGTTCATTATTTGTAAATGATGTATATGCTATAAGTTTATTAAATACTCCTTCTAACTCTCTTATATTAGAAGTTACTTTCGTTGCTATTTTAACCAATACACTATCGTCCATAACGTAACGTTCGTTATCTCTCTTCTTTTTCAAAATAGCAAGTCTTGTTTCATAATCTGGTGCTTGAATATCTACCGTAAGTC
>JAZSRF010000059.1:0-33731 GCA_045538335.1 Clostridia bacterium
TATGGAATAATAGTAACAACAAATGGAGTAGAAGTAGCAAATGGTTGGATACAAGATGGATTAACAGTAAAAAGAGGAGACGATGTATTAAATATAGGAGCAGACTTTGACTACGATGAAACAGGAGAAGGAACAAAAGACGTAACATGGAAAGTATTAGGAGCAGAAAATGGCGAACTGCTAATAATGTCAACAAGTGATATAGTAGAAAGTCATTTATTAGGAGATGAAACATATGGAGAAGACCTAGGTGCAGCAGTAAATGACTACTTAAACGGAGTAGCAGAATTAGACGCACTATGTGAACCATATGGGAAAGGAAAAAATGCAACAGGAGCAAGAAGTATAAGAGTAGAAGATGTAAACAAGATAACAGGATATGATCCAGAAACAGCAAAATACGGAAAAGGACAAATATACGAATATGGAAATGAAGTAACATATTCATATGCAGGAGCAGCAGGAAAAATAAAATATTATTCAAAAGTAACAGCACCAGAAAAAGAAGTAAGCTGCAGTACGTTCTATTATCTAGATGCAACAAATAAACTTATAGAAGCAGATTTAGCAACAGGAACAGGAATAATAACAAAACTAAAAAGTGACTATTACTATTACTATGCACCAGACTTAGATAGTGTTGATATGACAAGCCCTGCAGCTATAATGTTGTTTGGGGAAAATGAAGATGCATACTATTGGCTTGCCTCTCCGTATGTCTATACGAGGACTGACTGCGCTTATTTCGGCATGCGCAGTGTGGAGGACGGTAACGTGGACGGTTACGACTTGTGGGACTCGGATGGTAGCACGTACTGCAGCGAGTATGGTGTGCGTGCGGTAGTTTCTCTGGCCTCTGACATCCAAATATAAGAGACTGAATATAAAGGTTAGAAACACAAAAAAGCAAACGTATTCAGAAATACATAGTTAAAACTCGTAAGAATGTGACAAAGTCACACTACGAGTTTTAAATTTATCATCTAATAGGGGAGACATAATATAAGCAAAAATATATATAATTTCATAAAATTATTGGTATATATCATTGACAATAGCTCTATACCGTAGTATAATAAATGAGTAAAGTAAATTTGCTTTACTCATTTTGTCTTTTAGAGGTGAATAAATTGGAAGATAAGGAAAAGAAAATAGAACTTTATATGACATATAAAGAGATGTTAACACCAAATATGCAAGACATATTTGAACAATATTATTTTTCGGATTTATCTTTAAGAGAGATAGCAGCAAACAATGAAATTTCATTTCAAGCTGTAAGAGATACTTTAAAGAAAGTAGAAAAACAGCTTGTAGAATTAGAAACAAAAATTGGTATGCTTGCTTTAAAAGAAAAAGTAAATGAAATAAACGAATATATATCTAGTCCAAATATGGAAGTAGAAGAATTAATAAACAAAGTGAAAAAGTTAGGAGAATAAACAATGTTTGAAAGTTTATCAGATAAACTACAAAATATAGCAAGAAAATTAAGAGGAACAGCAAGAATTACAGAAAAAGACTTAAAAGAAATGCTAAGAGAAGTAAAACTTGCACTCCTTGAAGCTGACGTAAACTACATGGTTGTTAAGCAGTTCATAAAAGCAATCGAAGAGAAAGCTTTGGGTGAAGATGTAATGAAATCTTTAACACCAGGTCAACAAGTAGTTAAAATAGTAAAAGATGAATTAACTAAAATGCTTGGTGGCACAGATTCAAAAATAAACATATCTTCAAACTCACCAACAGTAATTATGCTTATAGGACTTCAAGGTAGTGGTAAAACTACACTTGCTGGAAAGCTTGCAAACTATTTAAGAAAACAAGGAAGAAAACCACTTTTGGTTGCATGTGACGTATATAGACCAGCGGCTATAACACAACTTAAGACTTTGGGTAATTCTTTATCTATACCAGTATATAGCGAAGAAAATAACAAGGATGTTGTAGATATAACAAAAAATGCATTTAAAGAAGCAAATTCTAAAATGTGTGATACTGTAATTATAGATACAGCAGGACGTATTCAAATAGATGAAGTTCTAATGGATGAGTTAGTAAGACTTAAAGCATTCGCAAAACCACATGAGATTATGCTTGTTGTAGATAGTATGACAGGTCAAGAAGCAGTAAATGTGGCAAGTGCTTTTAATGAAAAAGTTGGTATAGATAGTATTACACTTACAAAACTAGATTCGGATACACGTGGTGGTGCAGCACTTTCTGTAAAACATGTAACTGGCAAACCAATAAAATTTGCATCAGTAGGTGAAAAGCTAAGTGATTTAGAAGTATTTCATCCAGATAGAGTAGCATCAAGAATTCTTGGAATGGGAGATGTACTATCTGTAATTGAACAAGCTGAAGAATTATACGAACAAGAGGAAGCAGAAGATTTAGAAAAAAGAATAAGAAAAAATGAATTTACTCTAGAAGATTACAAAGCTCAAATTAAGAAAATACGCAAAATGGGAATGAATAAATTAATGGCTATGATGCCTGGCGTTCCTGTAGAACTTAAAAATGCTGAAATTGATGAGCGTCAGATAGATAAAATTGAAGCTATAATAAATTCAATGACAGCAAAAGAAAGAAGAGACACTGGTCTACTTAATGCATCTAGAAGAAAAAGAATAGCAACAGGTAGTGGAACACAAGTTGCAGATGTAAATAGAGTAGTTAATCAATATGAACAAATGAGAAAAGTAATGAAAGATATGTTAAATGGTAAAAATCCACTAGCAGCTTTAAATATGAAGCGCAAGGGTTTTAGATAAAAAATAACTTATATTAATTTTAAGGAGGTGACTTTAATGGTTAAAATAAGATTAAGAAGAGATGGTGCTAAAAAAGCTCCATATTACACAATGGTTGTTGCAGATTCTAGATATCCAATGGATGGTAGATTTATAGAAAAAGTTGGTACATACAATCCAATGACTGAACCAAAACAAATAAATCTAGATGCAGAAAAAATAAAAGAATGGATAAGAAAAGGTGCAAAACCAACTGATACTGCAAAAGCATTAATTGCACAAGCAGGAATCGATCTTAAGGAGGTCTAGTCAATGTATAAAGACTTAGTAGAGTATCTTATAAAATCATTAGTAGATAATACAGAAGCTGTTACGATCACTGAAGCAGAAGTTGAAGGTAGAACTGTTATAACAGTTAAAGTAGATTCAGCGGATATGGGTAGAGTTATTGGTAAAGATGGAAGAATTATAAAATCTATCAGAGAAATAGTTCGCGCATACAGTGCTAAAAATCATGCAAAAGTTTCTGTAGATATTGAAGAGTAGGCGTATGGCAGATTTAATAGAATTTGGTAAAATAGTAAATACACACGGCCTTAAAGGTGAAGTTAAAGTTTACTCATATACAGATAATGTGGAAAATATACTTAAACTTAAAAAAGTATATATATCTAGTACAAAGTATGATGTTCAAAGTATCAAACCTTTTAAGAATATGTTCATTATGAAGTTAAAAGGAATAGATATTATTGAAGATACAAAACCACTTATAGATAAAATGTGTTTTAGAGAAATTGTTTCAGGCGAATCTAACGATGATGAAGGCTATTTTATAAAAGACTTAGTAGGACTTCAAGTTGTAGATGAACAAAGAAACGTTATTGGAATGCTTAAAGAAGTGTTTAATACTGGTGCAAACGATGTATATGAAGTTGTCTTGGAAGATGGTAAATCTATTTATCTTCCAGCAATAAAACAAGTAGTAAAGAAAATAGATATTGTATCTCACATAATGGTTGTAAAAATTATGGAGGGATTAATATAATGAAGTTTACTATAATAACACTTTTTCCTAGTGTCATAAATGAATATATTTCTACTAGTATAATTTCGAAAGCACAAGATAAAGGTCTTGTTGAAATAGAGGTAGTAGATTTAAGACAATTTGGAAAAGGGACAAGACGCAATGTAGACGACACGGTTTATGGCGGTGGAGACGGTATGGTTATAACAGCACCTGTACTAGATGAGGCTTTAGCTTCAATAGAAGGTATAGATGAGGCACATATCATTTACTTAAGTCCAAAGGGAAAAGTTTTAAATCAAAGTGTGTCTAATGAACTCATAGAACATAATCATATTGTGTTTATAGCGGGACATTATGAAGGTATAGATGAAAGAATATTTTCACTATATAACATACACGAATTATCTATAGGAGACTATGTATTAACTGGTGGAGAATTACCTGCACTTGTGGTATTAGATAGTATAACTCGTTTACTACCAGGTGTTATTAAAGAGGGTTCAAAACAAAATGAAAGCTTTGAAGGACTTCTTTTAGAAGAACCACAGTATACAAAACCTGAAGAATATAAAGGATTAAAAGTGCCTGAAGTACTTTTATCTGGAAATCATGGGAAAATAGCAGAATATAGATATGAAGAAAAACTTTACCAAACATTAAAAAAGAGACCAGACCTATTTAAAAGATACATAAATGAAAACAAATTAGACATAAACAAAATCAATGAAATCATAACCAAGAAGGAGGGAAACTAAAATGGATATAATTAAAGCTATAGAACAAGAACAAATAAATGAAAACATAGCTAACTTTAAAGTTGGTGATCAAGTTAAAGTTCACGTTAAAATTAAAGAAGGAAACAGAGAAAGAATCCAAGTATTTGAAGGATTTGTTATCAAACGTCAAAATGCTGGTTCTAACGAAACATTTACAGTAAGAAAAATATCTTATGGTGTAGGTGTTGAAAGAACATTCCCAGTTCATTCTAAAACAATAGATAAAATCGAAGTTGTTAGAAGTTCTAAGGTAAGACGTGCTAAATTATATTACCTAAGAGACAGAGTAGGTAAAGCAGCTAAACCAGCTGAAAAATAATAATTAGCGAAATAAAATATAAAAATAAATAAAATATCGGGGGAGCTAGAGATATAAATCTCAGGCTTCTTTTTTTGTCGAATTGTGTCAATGAAAAGTAGCCGAAATTTACAAAAAGCTATTGACAAACGAACGTTCTGCGAATGTAATATAAAATGACAATAGCGTTTAAATAAACACTGAAAATAGAAAGGGGTATTTATATGGAAAATAGTATCAAATTATTTGAAAACAAAAGAGTAAGAGCGGCTTGGAATGAGGATGAGGAAAAATGGTATTTCTCAGTTGTAGATATAGTTGGCGCATTAACAGATAGTGAGTATCAACAAGCAAGGAATTACTGGAAATGGCTAAAAAACAAATTAAATGAAGAGGGAAGTGAACTGGTTAGTAATACTAACCAGTTGAAAATGGAGGCTAGTGACGGAAAAATGAGATTAACAGACGTAGCGGATGTTGAACAAATATTTAGACTTATACAGTCTATTCCTTCTAAGAAGGCAGAACCTTTTAAATTATGGTTAGCTAAAGTTGGAAAAGAAAGAATAGATGAAACTTATGACCCTGAAATTGCTATAAATAGAGCCTTAGCAACTTATAGAAGAAAAGGTTATTCTGAATCTTGGATAAACCAAAGACTAAAATCTATAGAAATGCGTAAAGATTTTACTGATGAACTTCAAAGAGTTGGAATTAATAAAAGTAAAGATTTTGCTATACTCACAAATACGTTAACACAAGTTTGGAGTGGACATACTGTAAAAGAATATAAAAATCTAAAGGGGCTTAAGAAAGAAAATTTAAGAGACAATATGACAAATACAGAATTGGTATTTAATATGCTAGCCGAGATTTCTTCTACGGAAATATCCAAGTGTAAAGATAAACACGGATATGAAGAAGCAGAAGACTCTGTTATAACAGGCGGTAGCATAGCTAAAAATGCTAGAGAACAGTTAGAAAGAGTTACTGGAAAGAAAGTTATAACTATGGAAAAGCCGAAACGAAATGTAAAAGAGCTAAACAAGTAATTACATAGACTATTATGTCCAAGTGGATAAAATGGTCAAAGGCTTGATAAAAGTGAAGCAGAAAGGAAGTGGTATAAACAATAAATAGTAATAAACTTTCAAAGAAGGAGGAATATATATGAAAGTACTAAAAGAAGGAGAATATAAAACTTTTGAAGAAATTAAAAATGTAAGAGGAGATGGAAGTGAATTTTGGTATGCAAGAGAGTTAAGTAAAGTTTTGCAATATGTTCAATGGCGAAATTTTGCTAAGGTAATTGATAAAGCAAAAATAGCATGTGAAAATAGCGGAAGAAATACAAATCACGATTTTGCTGAGGTCAGCAAAATCGTTGAAGCTGGGGCGTTGCAGAAGAAAGTAGATGATTATGAGCTGTCAAGATATGCATGTTACCTTATAGTACAAAATGGTGATCCTAAAAAGGAAGTAATTGCTCATGCACAAACATATTTTGCAATTCAAACTAGAAAACAAGAACTAAGTGAGAAAGAATATAGTACGCTTACAGAAGATGAAAAGAGAATATATAATAGAAATTTAACAAGAAAAGGGAATTACTCACTTAATCAAGCAGCTAAAAATGCAGGAGTTAAAAATTTTGATAAATTTCATAATTCTGGTTACAAAGGATTATATAATGGAGAAACGGCAGATGATATTGCTAAAAGGAAGGGATTAAGATATAGAGAAGACATATTAGATAATATGGGAAGTGATGAGTTAATAGTAAACTTGTTTAGAATATCTCAAACAGAGCAAAGTTTGAAAAGAGACAATGTAAAAACTGAAAATAAAGCAAATACTACTCATTATAATATTGGAAAGAATATTAGAGAAGTAATTGATAAAAATGGTGGAACAATGCCGGAAGATTTACCGACACCTAAGAAAAGTCTAAAAGAATTGGAAAAAGAGAATAAATTAGTTGATAGAAATTAATTTGGTTAAAAAAGATGTTTGTTATAAACCTTGACTTTTCAAGGAATATATAGTATAATGATTGACGTAAATATATTTTGCTGGTACTAATTATGTATCAAGTTGGTATTAGAGCTAAAGGTTGTGTGGCCCCTGAACGGACGCGACTTGAACTAGAGTGCACACTAGTTTAGACTGCAACAAGTAAGGATTAGTGATTCTTGCTGCAAGAATCTGTAGACTTTTATTGCACTAAGACGTTATAGAGTCTATAATGCCGCTGCTGCGTGGGAACGTACGTATCACAGTTGTTTGTTTAGCGCGGGAAACCGTGTCTTGAGGCAAGCTTGTGAGCAACCTAGCTTTGATATAATTTTACTGAGATATGATACTCTAGGCATATCGAAGTAGTAATGGTAGATAACGTGGGAAGTTATCATAACCAGCGAGGAAGACTTTGCAAAGCTGTACTATATGGAAATCATTTCCGGAAGTGGTTTTCACGAATAAAGTATAGCTCCTCGTGGCAATAGGAATTCCCAGTTCCTAGCCGATAGTCTATAAAGCAGAATTGAGCACCGCCAATCGAGCGGTGCCTTTTCTCGCCTAAAACAAATATATTGTAGAAACACTTGACATAATTGTTTTGATGTTATATAATATATTTACGCTTAAACATTAGTTGATACTAACTATGTATCTAGAGTATGTTAAAGTTGTATTTCTGAATAGTGCTTATACATTCTTATATGTGGACCACCACTGATGCCAACGCACTAAGTAGCGGCGAGCGAAAAGTGAAGCGCATCTAAGAATAGGGTGCTGAGAGTAGGAAATAGGCTTTGATATAAATAGGGTACTGCAGAGCTGACAGTACGACAAATAGTTTGAAAGCCAGCCGCCAAGGCAAGTAAAACTAGTGGGGGAGACGGCAAAGCTATACTATATGGATTCTTAGTGCAAGAAAATTCAAGAATAAGTTTAGCCCCTCATGGATAAACGGAATCTTTTCATTCCTTTCGATTCCTATTCTACCAGTCTATAAAGCAGGAAATGAGCACCACCAAAACCGAGTGGTGCCTTTTTCTATTTTGTAATTTAGAAATAAAACCTTGACTTTTATAGGGTTATAGTGTATAATAATTAATGTAAATATAATTGGTTGATGCTAATTATGTGTCAAGTGTATGTTAAAGCTAAATTTTGTTAGACACACCGAGGCGTCTGTGGTATGAACTTTGGCGATTGCCCTTCATATTCTTACAAACTCGGTAGCCGCGACTAGCGGTTCTAAAATGTCTCTACCACGAGCAATCCTGCGTAGTTATAGACTATAATTAAGTCTGTATGCAACTTTTAGCTTTGATATAAATAAGGTATCGTTAAGGATTTTGAGGTTTGGCCTTAATGATGCTACAAATGGTTTGAAAGTAAAGGCCACACGAGTAAAACCAGCTGAGGGAGACGGCAAAGCTGTACTATGTTAAGTATCTAGCTAGCGAGTGCTTAACGAATAACGTATAGCCCCTCATGAAAGTTATAGTTGAATATTCGACTCAATGTTTCAAATGTCTATAAAGCAGAAAAGGTTCCATCAGTAAGCTGATGGGGCCGTTTTCTATTTATCAGAATGTTGAAAATTGTCGTAAATTGTGCTAAACTATATATCACAAATAGGAGAGAAAAAGATGGTATTTAGTAGTGCAATTTTTTTATTTGGTTTTTTACCGCTTTTGCTTGGACTATATTTCCTTGCGAAAGATAAATTTAAAAATTATATATTACTTATATTTAGCTTAATATTCTATGGCTTTGGAGGACCAAAACTACTTATTATGATGATTGGAATAGTTATGATAGACTATATTGCTGCAATATTATTAGATAAATATACAAGTAATAAAATTAGGAAACTTGTAATTATTCTTACAGTAGTTTTAAATATTGGAACGTTGTTCTATTTTAAATATATGGGATTTACAGTAAGTGTTATAAACAGACTGACTTCTTTAAGTATTCCAGTACCTAATATAGTACTTCCAATAGGAATATCTTTTTATACATTCCAAGCAATGAGTTATGTTATAGATGTATATAGAAAAGAAGTTAAGGCAAATAAAAATCCATTTAATGTTTTGTTATATGTAAGTATGTTCCCGCAACTTGTTGCAGGGCCTATTGTAAGATATAAAACGGTAGCAGAAGAAATAGAGAAACGTAAAGTTACATTAGGTGAATTTACATTAGGTTTAGAGAGATTTATATTTGGACTTGCTAAGAAACTAATAATAGCAAATAATACGGGGAAACTTGCTGATGTAATTTTTGAAGCTGAAGTTTTAGCAACACCACTTGCTTGGCTTGGTGCTATTTCTTATGCACTTCAAATCTATTTTGATTTTTCTGCATATTCGGATATGGCTATAGGATTAGGGAAAATGTTTGGATTTAATTTTGAAGAAAACTTTAACTATCCATACATTTCTAAATCCGTTACAGAATTTTGGAGAAGATGGCACATCTCTTTATCTACATGGTTTAGAGATTATGTATATATTCCACTTGGCGGAAATAGAAAAGGTATAACAAGACAAATACTAAATCTGTTCATAGTATGGAGTCTAACAGGAATATGGCATGGAGCAGCGGTGAATTTCCTTTTATGGGGATTATATTATTTTGTATTCTTAATATTAGAGAAATTTGTGTTAAAGAAAGTATTAGACAAATTACCAAAATGGGTAGGACATGTGTATACGCTTTTTGTAGTTTTAATAGGTTGGGTGTTATTTAGAGCAGAAGGCTTAAGAGGATGTGTAAAACTACTTAAAGCAATGTTTATACCAACTATATTAGAAACAACACTTGCACAACTTGGAATATATATTCAAAGTTATGGATTATATTTAGCTTTAGGTTTGGTATTATCTATGCCAGTATTTCCAAAAATTAAGGGTTACATTGCTAAAAAATATGAGGGTAAACTATCTGTTATGATGGTATATTACATATTTGTATTAGGGATTTTTGCTTTGAGTGTTATTTTCTTATCTCAAGCTACATATAACCCATTTATATACTTTAGATTTTAGAGGTGAGCTATGGATAAGAAAGAAAAGATAATAAATAAAGAAAATGTTATAAAAAGATGTTTTATAGCGATATTTGTAATTGTAATTTCAGTAATAGGTGTGCTTACCTTAATGAATAATAATGAGATAAGTTTAAAAGAAGGAAGAGAGCTAAACTTATTCCCTAAGATAACAGCCAAAAATTTAATGAAAGATGAATTTTATACTAATTATACAAATGCGTTTGCGGACCAATTAGAGTTTAGAGAAACATTTATTAAAATGTATTATTTGGTAAATCTTCAAAAATATACTGGAGATGTTGTAAAAGGAAAAGAGGACCAATTATTCTTATCTCCTCTTATAATACCAAATAAAGAAAAGTACATTAAAAATCTAAAAAATGCAATAACTAATGATATGAATTCTGTAGCAAAACAAGTAGTAGATGCTGGTTCTAAATTTATATTTGTTTCTATTCCAAGAAAAGATGTAATAATGGATAAGTACTTGCCATCATCATATATACGTGGCACACAAGACTATTTAGAATATATAGATATAATTAATGAATATAAATCTAAAGACGTAACATTTATAGATGCTTATGAATTGTTTAAAGCAAACCAACAAGAACATTATGACGTATTTTACCAAACAGACCATCATATGAATATTAGAGGTGCATATTACATATTTGAAGAAATAAGAAATGAGGTAAATAAAGATAAGCATAATATAAAAACGGGAACCTTAGAAGATGAATATGAAATAGAGAGTAGAGTAATAAATGGTTCGTATAATAGAAAAATCGGACAAAGCGTAGCTGGTAAAAACGAGGAATTAGTTCTTACACCTAAAAATACAACACTTAAATATACAAGAAAAGATAATGGTGAACAGGTTGACACCCCTATATTTGGAGATGGCAATACATATGCTGTAGCATATATGGGGACAGATTATGCAGAAACAGTAGTAGATACAAGTAATGATGATGCACCAAACATACTTTACGTAGGATCTTCGTATACGAATATTTTAGAATCACTTTCTGTATACAAATTTAACAAAATGGTGTCAATAGATTATAGGCATAATACAACAGGAAAGAGTATAGCAGACTATGTAAAAGAATATGATATAGATTACACAATATTTATATGTGCCCAGTCTACAAGTTCTTTAGCAGTAGGTTCAATGAAAGAACATTTAGGACTTAAAAAATAAATAATTTAAAGATAAACAACCATCATAATACATAATGTAAAAACATACAATGTATTAGGGTGGTTTTTATGACGGTTAACGCACTAAAACTTGCTAATAGCAATCCATATGCTGTGGCGTATTTAAAAGGAGATAAGGATAATCCAAAACTAAAAGGTACGGTAGAATTCTTTCCTTGGGCAACAGGTACAATAATAAAATTAGAAATTGTAGGACTTCCAACAGGTAATTTAAATAATTTCTTTGGATTTCATATTCATACAAATGGAGTTTGTGATGAGAATAAAAAGTTCGAAACGGCAGGGAGCCATTATGATATTGGTATGAATATGCATCCAAATCATACAGGAGACCTTCCTATGATATATTCAAATAATGGTTATGCATTTATGCTTTATTACACGAATAGATTTAAGCCGGACGATATTATAGGAAAAAGCGTTATAGTACATAGAATGACAGATGATATGATGACTCAACCAGCTGGGAATTCTGGTGCAAGAATTGCATGTGGAGTGGTTATAAAAAGAAGATGGATGTTTGCGTAAATAAAATATAATTTAAGACAGAGGAGTAAAATCCTTTGTTTTTTGTAATAAAACTGGACAAACTATTTATTTTTCACATATTTAGTAGTATAATAACTACATAATTGAAAGGTAAAAAATATGAGAATAATTGCAGGAAAATTTAGAGGTAGAAAGCTACAAGAGTTTAATGTAGAAACAACTAGACCTACATTAGATAGAGTAAAAGAACCACTATTTTCAATACTTATGCCGTATATGGAAGATGCTAAGGTATTAGATTTATTTAGCGGCACAGGAAATTTAGGAATAGAAGCTGTGTCAAGAGGAGCTAAATTTTGTTGGTTAAATGATATAAATAAAAGTGCATTAAAGGTTATAATTAATAATGTTAGATTGACAGGATGGGAGAATTGTGTTAAAATAACGGGGAAAGAATATGAAAAATGTTTAAAACAAATTCATAATGAGGGTGAGAAGTTTGACGTTATATTTTTAGACCCACCATATAATGCAAATTATGAAGAAAAAGTTTTAAATTTAATAGTAGAATATAACATTTTGAACAAAGGTGGAATTATTGTACTTGAAAGTGACAAAAGAAAACAAGTAAACGAAAATATACCAGGGTTAAAACTTAAAGACGAAAGAACATACGGAAGAGTAATTATTAGGTTTTATGAGTTGGAGGAATAGATATGGAAATATTTACACTATTAGAAAATTTAGAAGAAATAATAGAATCAGGTACAAAAGTGCCACTATCTACAAAAGTAATGGTAGATAAAGAAGAATTAAATGAAATTTTAGAAGAAATTCGTTTAAAATTACCAGATGAACTAAAACAAGCAAAATGGGTTAAAGAAGAAAGACAAAGAATTATAATGGATGCTCAAAAAGAAGCAGACCAAATAGTTAAAGAAACTGAAACTAAAATAATTTCTTTGGTTGATGACCACGAAATAACAAGACAAGCTTTAGCACAAAAAGAAGAGATAATAGAATCTGCTGACAAAGTTGCTCGTGAGATTACTACAGGTACTCGTGAATACGCTGATGCTTTACTTGAAAGATTAGAAGAAATATTAAAAGAAGCTTTAAATGTTGTTCATGACAACAGAAAAGAACTTAAATAAGGGGAGTATGGCTGTAAGTAGGTATTAGTGTATATATTTGCTAATAATAACTTACGGCCTTTTTTAAAAGAGGTTATATACAATGGGAAGAAGAAAAGGAAGTAAAAATAAAAAAAGAAAAGGTACTGCTAGAACTAGTAGTACCCAAAACACATTTATGACAGAATTTTTAGGGGGTCTAACAGTCGTTTTAGGGTTAGCCCTCATTGTCATATTTAAATTCGATAATATGGGAGTATTGTCTCAGGGGATAAATAGCGTATTTACAGGATTATTAGGTGAAATGAGAATGATTTTACCTATAATATGCTTTTACGTAGGTGGAGCTACAATTATATCTAGCAAAAAGATAAAAATATTACCAGAACTATTAAAAGGTTTTGTAGTTGTAATGCTAATATCTGCCTGTGTATTTGCATTTGACTTTGCACGTTATGACTTATGGACAAATCCGGCGGAGTTTGTAGATACAGCATATAACGGTGCACTTCGTGGTGAAAATATAGCAGGTATTTTAGGTGGAATAATAGCAAACATTACATACCTTGCAGGGGATATACTATCTAAAATAATCCTTATAACATTTACGCTATTCTTTACACTGTATTTTATAAATTTAGGTTTAAGGGATTTCTTTGCAATTATATATAATATAATAATTGCAATAGTAGAATTCTTTGCAAATATCTTTGTTACAGTGTTTAGTACTGATGAAGAGAAAATTAAAAAACGTGAACTAAAAATTAAAGAACGTGAAAAAGCAAAAAGAGAAAAAGAAATTGAAAAAATACATAAAATTGACGAGCAAAGAGCAAAAGCAGTAGAAAGAAAATATGAAAATATTAAAGATGATGATGGTCAACTTAGAGTAGATTTAAACTCTGAGAGAGAAACAGCAGAGAGAAAAGAAAAACTAAAAGACCTTCAAGATGAATTCTTTAAAAAACAAAAAGATGTTGAGGAAGATAAGAATGTAAAACAAGTACTTCAACTTGATCACTCACAGCATGAAGAAGATGATGCGGATTATAACTTCCCACCAATAAGTTTACTTCAAGATCCAGCACCACAAGGTAAGGTGGCAACACGTCGTCAACTTGATCAAATTGCGGATAAACTAGAAAAAACGCTGCTTAGCTTTGGAGTAGAGGCAAAGGTTACAAATATTACACGTGGACCTACAGTTGTACGTTATGAACTTACTCCAGCAGTTGGTGTTAAGGTAAGTAAAATAGTTAATCTCGCTGATGATATAGCACTTAACTTAGCAGCTAAATCAATAAGAATGGAAGCACCAATTCCAGGTAAAGGAACAGTTGGTATTGAAGTACCAAATGAAACAAAAGAAGCTGTATATATTAAAGATGTTATTGCATCAGATAAATTTAAAAAAGCAGAATCTAAACTTGCATTTGCGCTTGGTAAAGATACGTCAGGTGACGTAACAATGGGAGATATTGCAAAAATGCCACACGTACTTGTTGCTGGTGCAACGGGTTCTGGTAAGAGTGTATGTATAAATGCAATCCTTACTTCCATACTATATAAAGCGAAACCTAGTGAGGTAAAATTAATATTGATTGATCCTAAAATGGTTGAGCTTTCAGGATATAACGGAATACCACATCTTTTAATTCCGGTTGTAACTGACCCTAAAAAAGCTGCCGGTGCACTTGACTGGGCAGTAAATGAAATGGAAGCAAGATACGCTAAATTTGCTGAAGCGGGCGTTAAAGAAATAAAAGGATATAACAAGCTAATGGAACGTGATGCAAGTGGTAAACGTCTTCCACAAATTGTTATAGTAATAGACGAGCTTGCAGACCTTATGATGGTTGCAGCAAATGACGTTGAAACAAGTATTTGTAGAATAGCACAAAAAGCAAGAGCGGCAGGAATGCATCTAGTTATTGCAACACAAAGACCATCTGTAGATGTAATTACGGGTGTAATTAAAGCAAACATACCATCAAGAATTGCATTTACTGTATCTTCTCAAGTTGACTCAAGAACAATTTTAGACCAAGTAGGAGCAGAAACATTACTTGGAAAAGGAGATATGTTATATTTCCCAACGGGGGAAATGAAACCGCAAAGAATGCAAGGAGCTTTTGTTTCAGAATCTGAAGTTGAAAATATAGTAACGTTTATAAAAGGAAGTTCAGAGGCAAAATATAACGAAGATATAATTGAGCATATAGAAAAACAAGGAAAAGTGAACAAGGGAGTAGAAGACCCTAGTGCAGATGAAGATGATGATGCAGACGCACTTCTTGATGCAGCAATAGAACTTGTTGTAGATATGGGGCAAGCTTCAGCATCAATGTTACAAAGAAGATTTAAAATTGGATATTCAAGAGCAGGAAGAATAGTTGACCAAATGGAAGCTAGAGGAATAGTTTCTGGCTATGAAGGTTCCAAACCACGTCAAGTATTAATATCTAAAGAAGAGTGGGAAGAACTTAAAATGGGGACTATGCCACAAACAATAGAAGAATAGGGATGGTAAAATGGGGTTATTTAAAAAAAAATATGATTATGAATATGATACTTTAAGATATGAATTTGATTTAGAAGAGGATAAATATTGCTTTTATAAGAATGGTAAAAGACTGGAAAGTAGCGAAATCAATTTTAAAAGTAGAAGATTCCTTAAGAAGAAAAATAGGCTAACAGAGGAGCAAAAACAAGATAGAAGAAATGTAGCAAAGATGGTAAAAGAACAAGAACAAGATAGAATAAAAAGGAAAGCGGCAATAGATAAGAGAAGAGAAGCTGGTATGGATTTAAAGTGGGGTTCTTTTGAGGTTGATAGCATTGCCGAACCAAAATTTTCGGATGATGTAAGAACATATTTAGAAGATTTGACATCAGAAGAAAAGGATGGAGAGTATGTTGTAGGAATTCATAGAATAGGTCCATCAGAGGACCATCTAGAAAACTTATTTAATCAAGGGATAAAAGTTCAAGGACATTTGATGGGAGCGGCGAAAGGAACACCAGACTTGGGAAATACAGTTGGATATTATCCAAGTAACAAAACAGTAATGAAAGAAGTTGCATATGCATATGCATATAAAGACTCAAAAGGTTCTATTGTAGTAAAGATACCTAAAGAAGATGTTATATCTAATAATATATATGTTACAGATGAAGAAGGAAAAAATATGTATTTAAATCCTAAATATATAGTGGGGTATTTTCCTATAGAGGATGATAGAACTGTAGAACAAATGGTAACAAGAGATAATTTGGCGGGTTATAGGCAGCAAAGGGTACAAGAGGCACAAGCATATATAGATATGGGGGCTAAGACAGTAGAATATCCGCCACAAGAAAAAGATTAATATTAGGAGGAAACGAATGAAAATAACATTTTTTGGAGCAGCAAGAGGTGTAACAGGTTCGTGTCATATGATAGAAGCCGCAGGCAAGAAGTTTTTAATAGACTGCGGCCTTTATCAAGGAACGTTAACAGAACAAATTTTAAATTATGAACCATTTCCATTTGATGTAAATGAAATAGATTTTGTTATACTTTCACACGCACATATAGATCATAGTGGAAGAATACCAAAGTTGTTTGTAAATGGATATAAAAATCCTGTTTATTCAACTAATGCAACAAGAGATTTGTGTACAGTAATGTTACCAGATAGCGGTCACATTCAAGAAAAAGAAATAGAGTGGGTAAACAGAAAAAGAATGAGAGCTGGTAAAAAACCAGAACCTGCTATGTATACAGCTAAAGATGGTTTAGATAGCTGTAGCTTGTTTGAACCAATAGAATATGGAAAGATTAAAGTAATAGATGAAAATATCTCATTCAAATTTATTGATGCCGGTCACATGCTAGGTTCAGCTATAGTAGAAATTTGGGTTAAAGAGGGAGATAAAACAGAAAAAATAGTATTTTCTGGTGACCTTGGAAATGACGAAAATCCAATAATACGTAGTCCGGAGCAAGTAGAGGAAGCAGATTATCTAGTGCTTGAATCCACATATGGAGACAGACTTCACGGCTCAATTGAAGATCAGTCTAAACAGTTTATAGATATAATACTTAAGACAATTAGACGTGGTGGAAATGTTGTTATACCTTCATTTGCAGTTGGACGTACACAAGAGATATTATTTGAATTAAATCAATATGTATCTAAAAACTTAGATAACGGTAAATATATTGAGGAATTAGCTCAGGTACCTGTTGTAGTAGATAGTCCTTTGGCTAAGAACGCAACAGAAATATTTGAAGATAATTTTGATTGCTATAATGAAGATGCATTAAGTTACCTTTTAACGGGAGATAATCCAATAGGTTTTAGGAATTTAAGATTTACAGCATCTGCTGATGAATCCAAAGCAATAAATGAGGACACTACACCAAAGATTATAATATCTGCAAGTGGAATGTGTGAAGCAGGTAGAATAAAACACCATTTAAAACACAATTTGTGGAGACCAGAGTCCACAATATTATTTGTTGGTTACCAAGCCGAAGGAACACTAGGTAGAAGGATTTTATCTGGGGAAAAAACAGTAAAAATATTTGGTGAAGAAATTGGTGTACATGCAGAAATTGTAAAATTGGATGCTTTCTCAGGACACGCAGATCAACAAGGACTTTTGGATTTTGTTGAAGGTATTAAGGAAAAACCTAAAAGAATATTTTTAGTACACGGAGAATATGAAGGCCAACAAGTATTAGCACAGGTTATTAAAAGTAGATTTGGAATAGATACAGTAATTCCAGATAGATCTGAAAAGTATTACCTTGGTGATGAAAAATTTGAAAAGGCAAGTTATAACCTTCGTGAGACAAATTTAAGATTAGATATATACGAAATGCTTACATATTTAAAACAGGATATGGAACAACTATCTAAAGTAGTTAAATTTGATGTAAAGCAAAACATATCTGAGGAAGAATTGTTCGAAATTAAAGTAAGGCTAGAAGGCTTGAGAGGCGAAATGAACAAAGTTAAAAATAGGGAAAAGGTGGAAGGATAAATGATTGAATTAATAATATTAATTCTTCTTACCTTCATCAATGCAATGCTTGCAATGGCAGAAGTAGCTTATCTATCTGTAAATAAAAGTAAAGTAGCACTTCATGCAAAAAGAGGAGAGAAAAAGGCAATAAGAGTGCAGAAAATATTAGATAACTCTGGTACTGTTCTTGCTACTATACAAATAGGAATAACTTTTGCTGGATTTTTTGCAAGTGCTTTTGCGGCAGATGCTTATGCGGATGCTATAGTAGCTAAGCTCATGTTTTTGGATATAGATACCCAGGTGTTAAGGTCAATTGTTGTAGTAATTATTACTGTTATCTTATCTTACTTTAATTTAGTATTTGGTGAGCTATTTCCTAAAAACATAGCTATTTACCATCCAGAGAAAATAACCTATCTTATGGCTGGTGTGTTAAATATAATGTCTAAAGTATTCTATCCGTTTGTTTGGATACTTACAAAATCTACAAATCTACTTTGTAAGCTATTTAAGGTAAGAGCTGATTCAAAAGAAAAGATAACAGAGGAAGATATAAAACTACTTATACTTGAAGGCTATAAAGAAGGCACAATAGAAAAAGATGAGAAAAACTACATATATAATGTATTTTCTTTTAACGATAAAAAAATAAAAGAGATTATGATAAAAAAAGAAAATATTATAGCATTAGACGTAGACAGTGATACAAAGAAAATTTTAGATACAATAAAAAAATCTAAACGTTCTAGAATACCAGTGTATTATGAAACAATGGATAATGTAATTGGAATACTAAATATTAAAGATTTGCTTGTATCTCACGCAAATAAAGAAACAATACAGCTTAAAGACATATTAAGAGAGCCTTTTTATGTATCCGAAAATGATATTATAGATGATGTGTTTAAATATATGCAGAAAGAACAACAAGCTTTGCTTATAGTACATGATGAACATCATAAAGTTGTAGGACTTGTTACAATGGAAGATATAGTAGAAGAAATTGTAGGCGAGATTTATGACGAGTATGAAGAAAATAATACGGATAAAAAAGAATAGTAAAGATGAAGATTTGAGGAGACTCAAGTCTTTTATTTTATTGTTTTTTAGACTATCTTATGGTATAATGTAACTCGTCAAAGGTAAATAAACTAAAAACAAATTTGTTTGGAGGGAAAAGTATGTTGTGGTTTATACTCGCTATAGTACTCGTAATTGTAATTGGTGGTGTTGGCATCTGGAAAGACTGGAGCGCTGGTAGCATAAGCTTTTTAGCTGTATTTGTGTTACTTGGGGTTTCTCTAATACCACCAGCATGTATTGATTTGGGATACAAAGAGAAACAACTTGAAACAACAGTTGAGTTAGTATCGCTTGGAACAGAAGTTACATCGGTCGGAAGTGGAAACAGAAGATATGTAACTGTAAGTGGAGAAAAGGTATATACATATAGGTATGAAGTAGAAAACACTACTAATCTTGAAGGCACAATGTATAAAACCGAAACGGTTAGTGGTAATGTTGAAGAAATTGAATCGGAAAAATGTGAAACACCTATGTTATACATATATGTGGAAAAAAGCAAAAATTCATGGTGGTTTTCTATGCATACAAATGACAGGTACACATATGTGTTCTATGTTCCGGAAGGAACTATTGTAAGAGATGTGACTCTCGATTAGAAATAAATAAATGCGTCTAAAATTTAGGCGCATTTATTTTGTGTATAAAAATATGTAAATTTTACCAGTTTAGTTGCTTTTACACAAATTGTGTTATATAATACGCTCATAGGGAATATCGGTTGTTGAGTGTCTGCCTCTAATCGTACGCGAGAGGAGGTGATAATATGCAAAAGAGAAAATTTATACTTAAATTTTTAAGATATATTTGCATAATACTATCTCTCTTAACAGTTTTAGTTACAGAGATTAAAAAATGACACTCATTCGTATGAATAAGTGACATTGTAAACAATTATTCGGGTGGACATTCAATACGCGAAACTGAATGTTCCCTATCTTTATATATTCATAATAACATAGATATGTGTATTTGTCAAACAAATTTTATCATTTATTCTTCATTCGGTATAAAGTAATCTATAACTCCATATATTAAAGCTGCAATAATGCTGCTTAATATAGAAATATAATATCCTGATACTATAAATTGTGTCATATATATTATTACTGTTGCTGCAACAAATCCAACAATTCCACGCCCTGCAGGACTATCGTGAATTCCTGTTACAGTAGCTACTAAATAGTCTAGTATTACAATTGTGAAAGCTGCAAGAAGTAGAGTAGGAAATGATTCAAAATTAAAATTTGGTGCAAAAAGTGCTGTTGTTCCAAGTATCGCAATAGATGTTATATATCTAATTATTAATTGTTTCATTCTAAGTAAATTTAAGTCTTTTGTGTTTTCCATTAAAAACATCTCCTTTTTTGTATTATTTGTATATTTAAATTAAATATGCAAAAAATAATTTTATGGAGGTAAAAAAATGTTAGTAGTTTTTTTTAGAGCATTGATACTTTTTGCAGTTGTCTTTATAGTTATACGTTTGATGGGAAAAAGAGAACTTTCAAAAGTTCAACCTTTTGAACTAGCGATTATAGTTATGATTTCAGATCTTGCATCAGCTCCAATGCAGTCAAGGGACACACAAATTTTTTCTGGAATAATACCAATCGTTGTGTTACTTATTGTCTATGGAATATTTACTCTTTTAATACAGTCAAGTAGTAAGATAGAAAATGCAATCTGTGGTAGTCCAAGTCTTATTGTCTTTAAAGGTAAAATATTAGAAGAAGAGCTAAGGAAACAGCAGCTAACTATAGAGGAATTAATGGCTCAATTAAGGGAAAAGGATATATATAAAGTGCAAGATGCGGCTTATGCTCTTCTTGAAACTAACGGGACACTTAATGCAGTAAAGATAAGCGATGAGACAGGACAAATGCCTTTAAATGTAATAAGTGATGGACAGTATTTAGATAATAATTTGAAGATATTAGAGTTAGAACGTAGGGATATTGAAAAGCAAATGAAAAAATATAATATAGAATTGAAAGAAGTATTAGTTGGAACTATAGATGAAAAAGGTAAATTCTTATTCCAGAAAAAGGAGGAGAATAAATGAAACAATATATAATTATTGTTGTAGCAATACTTGTTATTCTATCTCTTAATTTTTGGCAATCAAGTTATTTAGAAGATACAAGCAGATATATACTTGCGGATATAAATGAAATAGATAACAGTGTACAAAGAGAAGATTTTGATGCGGCTTTAAAAGGTGCATATGGTTTGGAAGATACGTGGAAAAATGTGCAGAATATGTGGGATATATTTGGCGAGCATAACGATGTAGAGCGTGTTACAGAACATATTGATAGCATTAAAGTTTATGCAAAATACGAGGATAAGGAAGAATTGGTAAACGAATATACTTTACTAGAAGGATTAATTAAACATATAGTAGATGCAGAACAAATTAACATTGGCAATATATTATAATAAAGTAATGTGTAAATAAATAACTACACATTACTTTATATTAAATATATATTTGTTATTTTAAAAGTTCACTTTTCAAAAGTTCATGAGTATCTTCTAAAACTTGAGTTAGTGGAAGACGACACTCACCAACATCATATCCTAAAATATTTAAAGCATCTTTAACAGGCATTGGATTTACTTCTTTGAATAACAGTTTTATAAACTCAGCATATTTAAGTTGCAAGTCTTTGGCATATTTTATATCCCCGCTAAAATATGCTTCACACATAGTGTGAACATCTTTTGGAAATACATTAGACAAAACAGAGATTACACCAGTGCCACCTAAAGATAGAAGAGGAACTATAGTATCATCATTTCCAGATATAACTGAGAAACTAGTAGGTACTTTGGATATAAGCTCTAATATTTGTGAAAAATTATTAGAAGCTTCTTTTATACCAACTATATTTTCGTGTTCGGCAAGTTTTGCTACTGTATCTGGTAATATATTAAGTCCGGTTCTTGATGGTACGTTGTATATTATAACTGGAATAGTAACATTATCTGCAATGGCTTTGTAATGTTCTATAAGCCCTTTTTGTGTAGTTTTGTTATAATATGGTGTTACAATAAGTAATCCGTCGGCACCGACACGCTCAGCATATTTAGATAGTTCTATAGCGTGCTTAGTATCATTTGAACCAGTTCCAGCAATTACAGGTACACGTCCGTTAACGGTTTCAACAGTATATTTAATTACTTTTTTCTTTTCTTTATCTGTTAAAGTAGAACTTTCACCAGTAGTTCCACATATTACGATTCCATCTATTTCATTTTGTATTTGGAACTCAATAAGTTCACCTAGCTTTTCGTAATTTACTTTTCCATTTTTAAATGGAGTAACAAGGGCAGTATATGCTCCACGAATCATAATTATCTACCTCCATACATATATATATTTTATGTAGAAAATATTTTGTTGTTAATTTGTTGAATAATTTTTTACATATTACACACAATATGTTTGAACAAAGAATTTTTTTAAGGAGGTATGAATATGAAAGTATTAAATACAATAGTACTTGTGCTTATTATAATAGGTGCATTAAACTGGGGACTTATTGCATTATTTAGCTTTGACCTAGTAGCATGGCTTTTCGGTAACATGACAATGCTTTCAAGAATAGTATATGGTTTAGTAGGTCTTGCAGGTCTTTGGGCTATAACTTTCTTTACAAGAATATCTGTTGACGAATAACAAAAAAGCATTACATAAAATACAATAAAGCGAGTTCAAAGAGAACTCGCTTTAACGTATTAATATGTTAATAAACTTAGATTAAGTTATAAAATAATAACTATAACAAATCGCTAAGCTTTGTTATTGTACCAGCTCCTATTGTAAGGACAATATCGTTTGGTTCAATTATTTCGTGAATATGTTTTGCAATAGCATCTAATGTGTGTAGATTTTGTGCATTAACACCATTTTTAACAAGAGCTTCAGCTAGCATGTCTGAAGACACAATACCTTCATCTTTTTCTCTTGCAGCATAAATATCTGCAAGAAGTACAATATCTGCATCGTAGAATGCATTAGAGAATTTATCAAAAAGCGTAATTGTTCTGGTATATGTATGTGGTTCAAATACGGCAATTATTCTACCTGTTGCTTTTTCTTTTGCAGTATTTAGTGTAGTCATTATCTCTGTTGGATGGTGAGCATAGTCGTCATAAACATTTACATTTTCACCAATTGTTTTTTTGTATTCGAAACGTCTGCTAGCACCAGTAAATTCTTCAAGACCAACTTGCACAAGTGATGTATCTAAGTTGTTTGCGATGGCTACTGCAATTGTTGCAAGAGAGTTGGACACATTATGAATACCAGGAGCATTAAGATTTAAGTGACAAACTAATTCATCTTTGTTATATACATCAAATTCATAACATCTGTTATCTGCAAGGTTAATGTTTTTAGAATAAACATCAGAAGATGCATTTTCCATCGAATATGTATAAACACGAATATTTTTGGCATCAATTATATTTTTCGCTCTATTTAAAACATCTACAACATTTTCGTTGTCTATATTTACAACAAGATTTCCACCTTGGTGTATAAGAGATATAAACTTAATAAATGAGTCTTTAATATCTTCTAAATCTTTGAAATAATCTAGATGGTCTTCTTCAATATTTAATATAACAGCAGTATTTCCTGGAAAATTTAAGAAACTATCTACATATTCACAAGATTCTAAAACAAAGTATTTATTATCTCCTATGGAGTAGTTTAAATTATTTAATTCTTTAAGCTTTGAACCAACAAGTACAGTAGGATTAACTTTTGCAGTTTGAAGAGCAGAAGCTACCATAGATGTAGTTGTTGTTTTACCATGCATACCAGCAATACAAATTGGTTTTTCATATATTTTAAGAAGTTTACCTAGAAATGGAGCTCTTTCAAATGTTGGGATACCAAGTTTTACTGCTTCTAAATATTCTTTATCTGTTTCTTTGCTTATAGCAGCTGTGTATACTACGACGTCAGCTGAATGAACAAGTTCTGGGTTAGAACCAATAAATACAGGTATATTTTCGCTTTCAAGCATTTTAACCATATCTGAACCCATACTGTCTGAACCAGTTACTTCGAATCCAGACTTTTTAAGCATAACGGCAATACCGCTCATACTTATTCCACCAATACCTATCATATGTATTTTGGATATATTTTTAAATTCTTCAATATCTAATTTATTCAAAATTTTCACCTCTAAACAAAGTTATTATACTACACGATATATTTACTTTCAATATTATATACACCATTTTGACATATTAGTTGAAAAAAGTGGACAAGTGGTATATAATATACCCACGTAGGTGATACATATGTGGTTAGTAAATGTAGTAGTAATAATTACCTTTTTGTTCTTTGTACTAAATATTATTACAAGAGCAATAAAACAAAAAGAAATTTATTTATATGTAATATTAGGTTTGGCGAATATATTTGAAGCAATATTTTTAGGATTTATATTTACAGGAAAACAACTTCCTAATATTCTACAAGTATTAGTATTAGTATTTTCATACCTAATACCAACAGCAGTTGTTATATTAAATAGTGCAGATGTATCTATTAGACTTAAGATATTATATGCAATAGCGAATATTAGCTATTCGTTAAAGAAATATGAATTTGCGGCTGGACTTCTTTTAGGAGCTATAAAAAACGATAAAAATAATGTTAAGTTTTATTATTTAAGGGGAAAAGCTTTAGAAAAACTTGACGACTTAGCTGGTGCCAGAGATATGCTTTTTAAAGTTATAGAACTAGATAGAGAAAATAAAGAAGTATATTTAGAACTTGCACAGATATTAGATAGGGAAAATAAAAAGGATACAGCATTAGTAATGCTTTCTCAAGTGCTAAAGATAGAAGAAGACTATGTAGAAGCAAAAGAGATGATGGGAATTATATATTCTGAAATTGGTAGGTATAAAGAGGCACTTAGCATATATGAAGAACTAGCTTCAAGTGATAAAGGTACATATAACACATACTATAATTTAGCTATAATATATTGGCAAAACAATGAACTAGATAAAGCTATAAAGGCATACAATGTAGCAGTAGGAATGAATCCGAAATTATATGAAGCATATTATGCTTTGGGTAAACTATATTTCCTAGAAGAAAATTATGAACAAAGTATATATAACTTAAATAAAGCATTAAAAGATGATAAACTTAAAGGAGCAGTGGAATATACATTAAGCCAAAATTATATAAAACAAGAGGAATTAGATAAAGCATCGCTTCATTTAGAGAATGCTGTAAAACAAGATAAGGCATATCTTGAAAAAGCAAAAAGAAATGAGATGTTTGATGTTATATCTTTAGAGATAAGAAGACTTGATGACGAAACCAAAGAGCTAGAAACAATAACTTATGATTTAAAAGAAAATGAAGAGTAAAACTTTACAAATAAAAAATTGCGTGGTATAATAACCATGCAATTTAAAATTGTCGGAATGGTGGAATTGGCAGACGCGTCAGACTCAAAATCTGATATGGGTAACCATGTGTGGGTTCAAGTCCCACTTCCGGCACCAATTAAACAATGTAGTGGACCGGTATAACTATCGGTTCATTTTTTAGGGTGTGGAAATGAAAAAGGTAAAGAAAAGTGGACCTGCTATATTTATGTATAGTGTAATTACTATTACTTTAGTAACCACCATAATATGTTTTATAGTATATTATGGTGGTTTATATAAAAATAATATAATACTATGGACAGGCGTAACGTGTTTTACAATAATGTACCATTTATGGTTAAGAATTATTATGGGCAATGTATCTAAAATATTTAAAAACAGTATAAGTTACAATCAAGTATGGTTTAAGGAAAAAGGCTTTGAAAAAGTTTTATATAAATTTTTATGTGTAAAGAAGTGGAAAGGCAAAGCATTAACGTATAACCCGGAATTGTTTTCTTTAAAAAACAATTCTTTAGAAGAAATTGCAAAAACTACATGCAAAGCAGAATTAGACCATTGGATAAATGAAATAATTTCATTAACTACGCTATTTTTTGCTTTTGTTTGGGGAGAGTTTTGGATTTTTTTAGTAACTGCAGTTTTAGCTATGATTTTTGATGCACAGTTTATTGTAATACAAAGATATAATAGGCCAAGAATTATGAAACTTTTAGAAAAAAGTAAAAAGCAAAAATGTGCATAAAGACACAACATATAATGAAGTTAAATACATATATTTTTTATAAAAGCCACACTTGTTTTATGTAAACGAGTGTGATATAATTATAACGTAATTAATTAGTTTATAATTCTAACAATTGGAGGGATTAATGTAGTTTTTTCTTTGAAAAAGCATCATAAAACAAAATTAAAATTAAGGAGAGGATAAATTATGTTGAGACGGTTAATAACTTGGCTGGTTTGTTTTGGACTGAGCTTTGTGGTGCAAAGCTTGGGATGGGCTGAACAGGGAAAAGCATTTATATGGATGCATATGGGTGCTATGGTACTTGTTGCAGTAAGTGTAGCAATCTTGTTTGCTTTAACTTTAAGAGAGTCTTTTGTTATTCTGATAGGTTCAGCACTAATGACCGGCTTGATGAGTGTCATATCACTTTTACTTCCTATTGGTTTAGCATGGGTTGGAAGTAAGTTGTTTGATGTAGACTTTTATGTTGTATATCAGATTATGTCACTTGGTGCGTGCTTTATCCCGAATAAAAATGATAAGCAAAAGAAGTAAATAAGCATTTGGATAAAGTATTTAAAAAAAGTTACCTTAAAACATCTTGACGGAGGAAAGTTTATGAAAGAAAAACGGTATTTTTGTGACTTTTGGTTTGGACCAAGCGAACCGTTTAAGAGATTGTTTTCGATACTTTGGATAGCGACATTAATCATACTTGTTATTGCCAGTGTGGTTAGTTACTGCTTTATGTCATTAAACTATAGAAATGAATTGGAGTCTTATTCTGAAAGTACTTATCAACATCTTAATGAAATTGCAGATAATATTATTTCCAAAGAACAAGGAATTGATTTATCTGCCATTCCGGAAGATGTTGCAGAATATGAAATACTAAAAAAAGATGATAGAATCATATTCAAATATAGTTTGGATAACAACAAAGGTATGCAGTTTGCTGGGCCGGCCCGTATGGAGCTTGAATTGTCTGAAGATTTTGAAATTATTTCGAGTCAGACTAATTACGTATCGGAACAACGATATGTAAGGGACGTGAAACTGGTTATGGCTTTTGCCTCGTTTTGCATTGGTGCATTAAGTTGGATAATAATTTTTATTGCTGCAATTTTAGGATGCACTATAGCAGCTTTTATTTCCAAAGCAAACAAAAAGAAAGATAGAATTTATTCATAAAACAACAAAATGGAGTCTAACAAGGCTCCATTTTGCTATATATAATAAATATAAAAGATAATAAAACATAAAAAAATATGGAAATAAATATGAAAACTTTTATATAAAAATTAATAAGACATAATATAATCATTTTATTGTGAAAAAACTAAAAGTATGGTATAGTATTTATGGAATATATAATTGAAAAAAGTGAGAAAAAATGCAAGGAGAAAAAATATGAAAAAAAACATATTTATATTACATTCATTAAATGGTGACACGTTGATAATATGGGGCAGAGATATAAAGGAAACATTTGAAGAAAAAGGAATAGAGGTTATAATGCCTGAATTCCCAATAAGAGCAGAATCTAAATATGAAAAGTTTAGAGATATATTAGAATCTTGTTATGCAAATGGATTATTAAATTGTAATTCTATTGTGATTGCACATTCGATAGGTAATGCTTATTTTATTAGGTGGTGTGAGGAAAAGAAATTTATTCCTAAATCATATATAGCAGTTGCACCTGGAGCTGTTTATGAGTATCTATCAAATAGAACCGACTATATTGTAGAAGTTAAGAAACAAGCATATGTAAAGAAACAGGCATTAGATTATATAAAACAGGCTACTTGTAATAAATATTGTTTGTATTCTGATGAAGATGATAAAAACGAAGAAAAATTTACAAGATTTATTAAGGATACAAATTCTAAAGGGATATACTTGAAAGACTATAATCATTTTGACGGATATCATAACATATATAAAATTTCTGAATTAATTTCATTGATAAATGAATTGTTATAAAATAAAGGACTTTAAGTTATGGATGAAGATAGATTAAAACATTCTATATCAGTTGCTAGGAAAATGGTGGCTATTGGTAAAGAATATCACTTATCTGAAGATGAATTAAAAGAATTGTTTTTACTTGGATATAACCACGATATAGGTTATGAATTTTGTTCCAACAATATAGAGCACAACATTGTTGGTGGAAAAATATTAAAAGAAAACGGATATAAGTATTGTCAAGAAGTATATTGTCACGGAAATCCTAATATAGAGTATAATTCATTGTTTTTGAAAATATTGAATATGGCAGATATGAAGATAGATAAATTTGGGAATGATGTGGGATATAAAAAAAGATTAGAAGATATTAAAACTAGATACGGAAAAGATTCAATTCAATATATTAATGCTAAAAGTGTTATTGAGTCTTTAATGTAATAGTTTTATATCGAGGAGGAAGTATGGAAAAAGTTATAATAAGAAAAGCAGAATTAGAAGATTTAACTTCAATACAAAAATTAAATGATAATTTATTTGATATAGAATTTAACAATTTTGATGATACATTAAAAAGAGAATGGGCATTAGAAAAAGACGGACAAGAATATTTTGAAGATATGATAAAAAACGAGATAGTATTTGTGGCACAAATTGAAGATAAGATTGTTGGATATCTTGCAGGTAGTATTTGCGAACAAATAAGTTATATAACAGAAACTTTTGCAGAGTTAGATAATATGTGCATTTATGATGAATACAGAAGATTCGGTATAGGAACATTGTTGATGGATGAATTTAAAAAATATTGCAAAGAAAAAAATATACAAAATATAAAAGTAACAGCGTCAGCTAAGAATAACAGAGCAATTCAATTTTATATGAAAAATGGATTCGAAGATTATAATGTTACTTTAAAATTTAAAATATAAAGGAACTTTATATTATGAAGAATAATGAGCAATAAGAAAACAATATTAATATAATTGTTAGTGTCGTAATTATAGCGATTGCTGTATTATTAATAGAGACATTAGGAAGTTTTATATTAAAAAACATAGAATTACCAAAGGTAATTTATATAATTGGAGAAAACATATGATTAGAGAATTAAAAGAAGTTTTAAAAAAAGAAGCGGAACAAAATGGTGATATTGAAGAGGTTAATTCAATAGAAAATGCAACTACTTTATTTCATTTGGGATATACTTTTACGCAAGCAATTAAAAAGTTAAAAGAGGTAGGAGTAACAATTGTTCTGACTGAAGAAGAAAAAGAAAAAAGGTTTGAAGAAATTAGAACTGCTCATAAAACAATAGAAGATGGATTTGACGATTCCTGGAGTTTTGAAAATGGATTGACAAATGGTCTAGTAAATATGAGGGGGTTTGAAAGTACATCAGATGTTATAATGGTGCATAAAACTAATTATGCGCCAAAAGGTGAAAGGATAGAGTCAAGATATTCAGGAGGAGTATTACACGATTGTAGTATAACACTTGGTGGAGAAGAGTATAGCTTTACTTGTAAGTCTGGAAGAGATACTGTTCATTTGTCTGCAAATCATGAAGTAGGAGCTAATGATGGTGGAAGTTGGAGCAAAATGAAATATGCTGTATTAATACCTTTTGAAGATTTAAAAGAGCATAGTACAATTAAAAGTGCAAAATCAGTTGACACATATACAAGTGGTGCTGTGAAATTGACAGAGAACTCATTTATATTATGCCCAAAAGGTGAAAGCGTTGCGATTCAAAGAGAAAATCCAAATGTAACAATAATTGAATATGAGGGTGAATATGTTCAAGATTATGCCAATATGTTGATTTCAGAATTAGGATATAAATTGGAATTTGGTAATGATCACGGATTTGAAGATACAAAACAAGCATCTAAATATTTTGATATAATGAAACAAGAAGGGCTTTCTGTGCAAAGTCATTTCCATTCAAAAGATAAAGAAAATGAAAAAGAATTAGGAAAAGTATATCAAGTAGTAGGTTTAATGAAATTAATTAGTGATAAACAACTAATAGAAAAGATAGAGAGAGAACAGCTAATAGAAGATCTAAATTCACAACATTTTTTTGAATTAGCAAATGGAATTTTAGGAGAGGAAGCACCATATAATAATGAATTTATAGAGGAGCTTAAAAGTATAGGCATAAATGTTAGTATAGATGGTTTAAGAAATGTTTTTGAATCTCACAAGGGTGAAGATGATCAGTTGGATTTGCCTTATGAATCAATTTTAACAGGGTATATGTTAGATGCTATTGCAGAAAGAAGTAAGGGCGTAATTACAGCAAAAGATATTGCAGAGGCTGATAGAGAAGCTAAAATTGCATCATCCGAAATATATGTGGCTGATAAACATTTACATACACATAGAGAATATGAAAATTTAAAATCAGAAGTTGAATAATAAAATAATTGAATGTTATATCAATATGGTAGTTATATAAAATTAAGTTTATTAAAAAATATCTAAAAAGTATTGATTTTTTGTAAAGTATGATATAATAGAATCGTAAAATAATAAAAATTTGGGGAGGCATAATAAATGGAATTAGAATATGCTGATGAAATTTATATATTTGTAAGCGAAGACATGAAAGGTCTTAAATTTATTGATAGATCGCCAAGTGAGGCAGAGCAAAAGTTTGCAGGACAATTACCAGACGGAGTTTTCCATTCAGATATGCATTCTATGTCACAAGTAGAATGGGATAAAGATGTTAATGAACCAAATGGAACAAAACTTATCCATTATCGTGATGGAAGTAATAATGCTAGAACATACATGGTATCAGCAGAGAAGTTTCAGGAGATATTAGAAACAATAATGATGGCACAGAAAGATGGTAAAGGTGAATTTATAATTGATACTAGAGATAGACAAATAGAGGCGATACAAGAAAGAGAAACAAAGGGTGAAGGTATTGAAGGACAGGCAGCATCAAGCGTTGTTGTAACACCAAAAGATATTGCAGAGGCGGATACAGAGAATAGAATCGCATCATCAGAAATATATGAGGCAAATAAACATTTATATACACACAAAGAGTATGAGAATTATATAGATAATTAATTATAAAAGGAGATAAGTAGTACGTCTAAAGAAAAATATAAGGAATTAATACATAGAATTTTAACATCTAATGATCCAAAACTAGATGAAATGTGTTGGATAAAAACAATAGAGAATATGGATGATAATAGTTTGAGTGGAAAATCAGGATACCCTGATTTAAATAAACCTATTACAACTAGAATGGCTATCTTAAGTAGATTAACAGGGAAACCATATGAAATACAAAGAAAAGGGTCATATGGACCGATGCATGCTTACTATTCGCACTATGAAAATCAAATCATAAGTGGCAAAGATATGACTCTTGAACAAAAACAACAAGCAGAATTAGCAAGGATTGAATTAGAATCACAAAAAGGACAAAATGCAAAGTATCAGAAAGGAAAAGTTTTTATTTCAGGTTATGCAGTTGGTGAGGATAAAGATATTATAGAAATAGCAACAAGTGGTGTTGAAAAAGGAGAATTTTTCTCTGTTGAAATTGATATTTCAAGAGATGAATTATTGGTAAGAGGTATAAATCCTGATGAAATTGGGTGGAAATCATTAGAACAAATAAAAGAAGAACAACTTCATAAAGATGTAAGAGAAGCACTATTAAATGGTGATTCTGAAGTTGGATTTGCAAGAACTATTAATAGCTATGAAGAAAGTAATCGTGGAGATTACGAGGGAAAACCACCTGTTACTAATAGAGCAATGCCACATAACTTATATGATCTTGGAAAAAGATTTGGAATAGGTTTTCCAAGTGATGTAATAACTGTTTCTGGAAATTATGAGCCCCAAGAACTAACTTATTCAAATACATTTTCAACTTCAAGTACTACGGAAAAAGAAAAAAAAGAAATAAGTAAAAGAGAAAGTACTGTTGCTAAATTGAGACAGGAAATAGATAAAGATAATACAGGAAAATATGATAGAAAAGGAATAGTATATCTTCCTAGATATGCAACAAATGATAGAAGTATCAATTACTTTGGACAACCATTTGCTAAAGTGGAAGAAGTATTAGAAATAGAAGTAACACAAAGAGAATTAGCAGAAGCGGGGATATTACCTGATGATTTTAAATGGGTTGAAAAAGCAAAAGTTTCAGCAAAGGATATTGCTGAAGCAGATAAGGGACAAGCTCTTACAACAACTGAAATCGGTGGCTTCAAAGGATTTATTAAAAAATTATTAGATAGATTTAAAGGAAAAGAAGAGAAATAAAGGAGTGAAAAGTATGTCACTAGAAGAATTAGAAGAATTAATAAATAATTTAGAAATATCAGGGAAATCAAGAGAAGAAATAGCAAGATCTATATTAAGGTCAGAAGATATGGCATTAGATGAAGTTTTTTGGGTACAGACAGTTGAAAAAGATGCACCTTTTAATGAGGAAAAATGTCCATACTTGGATAATGCTATATCAAAAAGAGAGATATTATTATCAAGAGTAATTGGGAAACCATACCCAACATATTTTTTAGATGGAATTAGCGATCACAAGCACGATAATTATAGAAATGAAATATCAACACCTAAAGAGAGAAAATCAGATTATGCTATGTATTATGAAAAAGCAATATCTGAAAGAAAAAGTAAAGGAAAAGAACAAGTAGTAGATAAAAAAGGAATAATTAAATTTGGATATGATAAAAGTGCTGAAAGAATGGATGGATACATAGAAACATCTGAAAGTGAATTATTAAGAGCTGGGCTAGATCCTGAAAAAATGGGATTAGACTATGATAAGATAAAAGTAACGTCAAAAGACTTAGCAGAAGCAGATAAAGAACAAGGATTAACAACAACAGAAGTTGGTGGATTCAAAGGATTTATTAAAAAGTTATTAGATAAATTCAAAGGAAAAGGTGAAAAATAATGGTTGATTATAACAAAAGATTAGTGGAAGTTGACGAGATACTTAATTATTTATCAGAAGAAGACTTGAGGAAAATACCAGAGGAAGTAAGAAATACAATAAAAGAAAATAAAGATAAAGAATATTTTTGGAAATATGATGAAACAAAGCCTTTAAAGGAACAAGAAGTAAGTCGTGACACGATTGCGTTTTTATCTTATTTAAATATGGAATATCTTTTAAACGAAAAACAAAAAGAATATATGCAACAATTACACGAATTAAACGAGAAAAAGTTAGAAGAGGCGAAAGATGAAAAATGTGGTGTAGAGGATTTATTTAAAAGAAATAAACCACAGCAAGAAAAACCAAAAGAAAAAGAGCAAGAACAAGAATTATTATTAGTAGAATATAAAGGAAATTTCTTTACAAAAGTGATAAGCAAAATTAGAAACTTTTTTACAAAATTAGTTGAGTAAACCTTATTTGTGAAAGTTTAATAATTTTTTCTAGTTATAAAATATAGGGGGATTCACAATGCTATCAAATATATTTGCAGTATTGTTTTATGGAACATTGTTCTTGTATATATTTATTAAAATATATAATGGTATTTTAATAAGAAAGCATAACTGTAAAGATTCATATAAAAAACAAAAAGAAGAAATAAAACAAACTAAGCTTTCAAAAGTCATGAGAGTATTATTAATAGTTTCATTAGTAGGAATAATAATATATATACCATTTGGAATAACTAATTTTTATTTTTCTTTGGCATTT
>JAZSRF010000014.1:0-33281 GCA_045538335.1 Clostridia bacterium
CATTTTTATTTGTTTTTCTAGAAAACATATTTGATATTTTATTTTTCAAGCTTACTTTTTCTTTTTTATTTTTATTCTTTAAAAGGTTTAATGATCCTATATTTTTAGATTTTGCTATTTCTATTAATATTTCAGATATTCTTAGATTATCATGAAGAATAGCATTTGGTGCTGTTATTACAAAGTCTTCTTCTATAACAGATATTGTTCTGTTTTGTATATTTTCTAAGTCTATAGTTACAGGAGTTGAAGCCCCTTGGTTAAAGTCATATATCATATCCTCTGTAATTTCACCACTATTTGCAAGCACATAATCTAATGCGTGTTTTCCTAGATATCTCTCCACTTCATTAACGTGTTTTGCTAAAGTGTATCCAAGTGTTTCACCAGGTTCATTCATAAGATTTGCTATCATAACCTTTTTAGCTTTACTTTGTATTATTGCTTTTCCTATGTCATTAACTAGTAAATTACAAATAACGCTAGTATAAAGACTACCTGGCCCAATAACGATAATGTCAGCTTCATTTATTGCTTCTAATACGCCAGGAGCAGGATGAGCTTCTGTATCTTTTAAAAATATTTGTTTTATTCTGCTTTTTGCTTCTAATACTCTTGGGCGTATGTTGTCTTCACCAACAACTATTTCACCATTTTCTAATCCAGCACAAAGTTTAGCCTTGTCTAATGATACTGGTAGAATTTTTCCTTTTACGTTAAATATACTAGATAGTTTTTGAATAGCAGGTGCAAATCCACCCATTATTTCTGTCATTGCTACTATTATTAAATTACCTAAAGAATGGTTATTAACTTTACCGTCTTGGAATCTATAACCCAACAATTTTTCCATGGCAGGTTCTGAGTGAGACAGGGCAATTATACTTCTGCGTATATCTCCTGGTGGTAAAATATCCATTTCTTCCATAAGTCTTCCTGTAGAACCACCATCATCAAAAGTAGCAACTATTGATGTTATGTTAGATGTAAATTCTTTAAGTCCACTCAAAATATTCGAAAGACCTTTTCCTCCACCTATTATAACAACTTTAGGACCTTTCTTTAACATTGTTTCTGTATATAGCAATCTACGAATATCTACATTTTTATCTTTATATGCCATATTTTTTAATGTTATTTTTAATACATTTCTTTGCGCTAATAAGAATGAATATACAGTTAAAAATAACGATAATGTAATTAATGCAATATATGCTATAAGTATTTTAGGTGTAAGTATCTCTCTTGTTGTAAGAGTTATAACTGAATATGCAAGCGTTGCTATTGACGCTAATTGTAAAATTATATATCTTTTAACTTTAATTCCAGGTTTTAACCATTCTAAAAAAGTTCTCATTTTTATTCTCCTTCTCCAAGTACTATTATTTCCTCCTCAAGTTTTACGTTATTTGCTTCAAGTACTTTCTCCTTAATATATTCTATTAAATCCAGCACATCTTTTGCTGTCGCATCTCCTTTGTTTACTATAAATCCTGAATGTTTAGTAGAAATCTGAGCTCCTCCAATGCTATATCCTTTTAGCCCCAAATCGTCTATTAGTTTACCTACAAAATGACCTTCTGGTCTTTTAAACGTACTACCTGCACTTGGAAATTCTAAAGGTTGTTTTTCACGTCTAGACTCTTGATTTTGTTTCATCATGTCTTCTATTGCTTGTTTATCTTGCTTGTTTAATTTTAATTTAGTAGATAGTATTACATTATTTCTTGTCCTAAATATACTATTTCTATATGAAAAATTACACTCTTCGTTAGATATTGTATGAAGATTAAAATCTTCATCTAAATATGTAACTTGTTCCACTATATTT
Organism: Clostridia bacterium; assembly: GCA_045538335.1. GTDB lineage: Bacteria > Bacillota > Clostridia > TANB77 > CAG-465 > UMGS1649. The sequence goes on from JAZSRF010000014.1 coordinate 1,832, forward strand.
GCCATTTCAGAGCCATATGCCCCAGCATTCATATATATTGCTCCACCAATATTTCCCGGTATTCCTGCTGCAAATTCTAATCCAGATAGTGAATTGTCTTTCGCGATTAGCGCAAGTCTAGGTAGTGTCATACCAGCAAAAACAGTTATATTTTCGCCGTCTATTTCTACATTAGAAAACTTGCTTCCAAACTTAATAACTATTCCTCTAATGCCGCCATCTTTTACTAAAAGTTTACTTCCATTTCCTATAACAGTTACCGGAACATTATTTTCTTTTGCAAACTTTAATACAGTTGTTACATCCTGTATATCTTCTGGCAACACCAATACATCAGCGTTACCTCCAACTTTTAACGTAGTATATTTTTTCATAGGTTCATCATATTTTACTTTTGAACCATTTATATATTTTTCTATTTCTTTAAAATTTATCTTCATAAATTCACCCATTACATTTTACTATAACCTTTTAAATTATACCACATATATTATATATTTTCAACTTTACCAAGATAAAACTGTTCCTATTACATTTTATAGTTATGTAACCCTTATTGCTTTTCATGGCCTAATATGGTATAATATATGTATCAATTCTTATTCAAAGCCGATTTATTTTTTCGGTTTGGAAATATAAAAATATTTATTTTTTAATAGGAGGATTATATATGGCACTTCGTATTTCAGACATGTCTGACGATTTTATTCGTCGGATTGTCGATGAGTACCTGAAATTTTTAGAAACGATGGAAACTGTTGCTAAAAAATTCAAGACCACTCCGGCAACCATCTCAAACGCTCTTTTTAGAGCTGTTTCGGAAAACATTATCGACGATATTTCTGCACAAGCTGTTGTAGATAAAGCAACAGGATACACAGAAAATGTTGTCCGGACACGGAGACGTTGGCAAAAAGCTCTAGCTATTCGCAACAAAGCTAATATTCAAGAGGAAATCCAGTATAAAAAGCAGCGGATCGAGGAACTCGAATTCCAATACGAAACCTACGACGACTATTTCATCGACGAAGATGATGCTCCCAGCAAGAGAAGTCTTTGGTGCGAAATTGGAAAACTTGGCAGAAAAATACTCTGTAAATAAGGCTGATATCGTTAAAGCTATCCGCCAATACTGCAAAGTAAACCCGAACAGCGCTTTATCTCTCCGGCTCGAAAGAAAGCTCAAGGTTATTTTAATCAAAAGATTTCTTTCTACTTCCTGCCGCAGAGATGATTTTGCCGCATCATATGGCATGAAAGAAAAAGAATTTGTATCTCTTATTAAAGAGATTATCGAAGACACTTCGCTCGTTCCCTATGATACTCTGGCAAACAAGCTCTTCATCAGATTAACCCTTTATAAAACGTACTCTGTAGCGAGCGTTCCTAAAAGAATCGTTCGCATCATCGCAGAATACTACGCTAATCCAAACGAACCATTTTCCCAGGAAAGCTTAGCCAGTATGTATGGCATCTCAGACTCTTCCATTTCTGTCCTTTTGAGACGCGGCATTGCCGAAGGCATTGTTAACGATGAACTCGCAGACAAAATTTACGCCAAAGTCCGTAATTGCAAGTATTCCACAAAAGCAATGCTGAGGTTATACAACGATGCTTTTGATAAACGCGATCAACTAACAAGTGTCTAAACAAATTACAACCGGTTCTATTGAACCGGTTGTAATATTTTTATATCTATTTTCTTTTCTATTTTCTATCTTTTTTTATTTTTTTCTTTACTTTTAAACTGATTTTTGCTATAATACTTTACGTAAGGTTGTGACATTAGCTCAGTTGGTAGAGCAGTAGACTCTTAATCTATTGGTCCGGGGTTCGAGCCCCCGATGTCGCACCAAAACAGAAGCATCCTTTGGGGGTGCTTCTATTTTTAATCATCCGGATTAATATGAACTACCACATCGTAAACATTAGGGTATTCTCTTAAATTGCTTCTTATCCTAGCCGCAATATTATGACTTTCTCTTACTGTCATTTCAGGATTAACAGAAACTTTTACTATTAGCATATGCATATTGCCAGTAGGTTTAGACTTAATACTGTCTAAATGGTTAACACCTTCAATTTGCTCTACTTTGTTTGTCATTTCATTAACAATTTCTATGTCTATACATTTATCTATTAATACATCATATGCCTCTTTGATGATTTTTACTCCTGTAAGTATTATTACTCCAGAAATTATTATTCCAACTATGCCATCTACAAAATGATATCCAAGATATCCAAAGGATATCCCAATTATTACTCCTATAGATAAAATTATATCGTTTCTATGGTCTTTAGCATTAGAAAGTATAAGAAGAGAGTTATACTCTTTATGTTTTTTTGTACAATACCAGCAAAGTACACCTTTAGTTATTATTGTTACCATTGGTACAATAATTAAAAAATATGAAAATGTAAATGCTTCATTTCTTATTATAGACATTATTCCACCATATAGAGTATCTACACTTACCATTACCATAAATATCCCTATAAGAAAAGACGCTACAAATTCTGCTTTTCCATGTCCAAATTCATGATCTTCGTCTGCTGGTTTTTCAGAAATTTTACCACCTACATAAGTTATTATTGATGAAAAAACATCCCCAAAACTATTAACTGCATCTGCCATTAAGCCTTGAGATTTAAATATTATTCCTGTTATAAATTTTATACTAAGCAAAAAGAGGTTGGAAATTATTCCAATAACTCCAACCTTTTTTGCTGCAATACTTGCTCTATCCATAATTATCCTCTACTTCTTTGTAGTTTTTGTTTTTGTCACTTTCTTTTTTGCTGTAGTTTTCTTTGTTGTTTTTCTTGTAGTCTTCTTCACTTCGACACCTGGTTTATTCCAAGAAATGTAGTCACATTTTTTATTTTCATCATTTGTATTGTTTTCACAAATATAGAAAGTACGTTTTGCTTTAGACTTTTTAATTAAAACCTTTCCGCCACAATGTGGACATGGTTCTTTTATACTATTTACTATAGGTTTTGCATTTTTACATTCAGGATATCCTGGACACGCTAAAAATTCACCAAACCTGCCTCTTTTAATAACCATGTTTCTTCCACATAGCTCGCATACAATATCTGTCTCTTTATCTTGTAATTTTACGTGTTCTATTGTATCACTTACTTTTTCAAGATTTGAAATAAATGGAGTGTAGAATTCTCTTAACATTTCTACATAATTTAAATTACCTTCCGCTATGTAGTCTAACTTATCTTCCATATTTGCAGTAAACCCAATATCTACTATATCTTTGAAATGTTCTACCATTATATTGTTTACTACTTCGCCAAGTTCAGTAGGTACAAGCATTCTTCCTTCTTTTTCTACGTACAACCTGTCTACTAATGTAGAAATAGTAGGAGCATATGTACTAGGACGTCCTATTCCCTTTTCTTCCATTACTTTAACTAAAGTAGCTTCACTGTATCTTGAAGGTGGTTCTGTAAATTTTTGTTCGAAGTTTAGTTTTTTCTCATTTAACACCTCGCCTATTTCTAGCTTTGGTAGTTCTTGAGAATTATCGTCTAAATCTTCTTCGTCCTGTTTTTTGTTGTCCTCTTTTGATTCTGTATAAAGTGCCATAAATCCATCGAATTTAATAACAGAACCCGTACTGTTAAATATATAGTCTTCTACATTAAATGTAACTTTAGTAAAATCATAAACACACGCAGACATTTTACTTGCTACAAATCTATTTAGTATTAAGTTATATAATCTTACTTCATCTTTTCCAAATTCCGCCTCAACTTTAGCTATATCTGTAAGATGAGTTGGTCTAATGGCTTCGTGCGCATCCTGTGCTGATGCTTTGGTTTTATATGTTCTATTTAAATAATATTTTTCACCATACGTTTTACAAATATATGCTTTTGCCATTTTTATTGCATCATCTGAAACTCTTGTTGAGTCTGTTCTCATGTATGTAATAAATCCAGCTTCATAAAGTCTTTGTGCAAGCATCATAGTTTTCTTAACAGGGAATCCTAACCTTCTTGACGCATCTTGTTGCATAGATGATGTTGTAAATGGTGGTGGTGGATTTTTGAGTTTCTCTGTAACTTTAATATCTACCACTTTATATTTTTTACCTTGTATTTTATCTACAATTTCTTTTACTTGATCTCCTGTTTTTAAATCTATTTTGCCATTTATATCACCATAGAATTTAGCTGTTAATGTTTTTTTGTCGTCTTGTTTTTCTAAGATAACATCTAAATTCCAGTATTCTTCTGGTACAAAGTTTCTTATTTCATTTTCTCTATCCATTATTATCCTAAGAGCAACCGATTGAACACGTCCAGCACTAAGTCCTCTTTTTACTTTTTTCCATAAAAGTGGACTTATTTTGTAGCCTACAATTCTATCTAATATTCTTCTTGCTTGTTGTGCATCAACAGTATCCATATCTATTGTTCTTGGTTTTTTTACCGCTTCATTTACTGCTGTTTCTGTTATTTCATTAAATTCTATTCTACATTTATCCTTAGCATCTATTTTTAGTTCATCTCTTAGATGCCAAGCTATAGCTTCTCCTTCACGGTCAGGGTCAGTCGCAAGAAGTATTTGTTCTTTACCTTTTGCTTCATTGTGTATTTCTTTTATGAGTTTCGCCTTACCCTTCATTTTTATATATTCTGCTTTAAAATCATTATCTACATCAACCGCAAAACGACTTGCCGGTAAATCTATAATATGTCCTTGAGATGCTATTACTTCATAGTCTTTGCCAAGGTATTTTTTTATTGTTTTTGCTTTTGATGGTGACTCCACTATTACTAATTTCTTAGCCACTATTTTTTGTACCTCCCACGTAACACTTCTACAATATCTTTTGCTTTAGAAATGTTTATCTCGTCATTTTCTTTTCTTAAAACCCAGTCTATTGCTTGTGCTAAAAGCACCATATCTTGTTCTTTTAATCCTTTTGTTGTAACAGCCGCTGTTCCTATTCTTATTCCACTTGTTACGCTTGCAGGCTCATCATCGTTTGGAACAGAATTTTTATTTACAGTAATTCCAACACTATCTAATAACTCTGTAGCCTCTTTACCTGTTAAGTTTTTATTTCTTAAATCTATTAGCATCAAATGATTATCTGTACCATTAGATACTAATTTAAATTCTTTGGCTATAAGTTCACTTGCTAAAGCTCTTGCGTTTAATACAACTTGATGTGCATACTCTTTAAACTCTGGCTTTAAAGCTTCACCAAAGCATACTGCCTTTCCTGCAATAACATGTTCTAATGGTCCCCCTTGTATTCCTGGGAATATTGTTTTGTCTATAGCCTTTGCGTATTTTTCCCTGCAAAGTATTAATCCTGAACGCGGTCCACGTAATGTTTTATGTGTTGTAGTTGTTACAAAATCTGCATACGGTACTGGAGACATATGTTCACCCGCACATACTAAACCTGCAATATGTGCCATATCTACCATAAGTAACGCCCCTACTTCATCCGCTATTTCTTTAAACTTAGCAAAGTCTATTTCTCTAGGATATGCACTAGCACCTGCCACTATCATTTTAGGCTTATATTCTAGTGCTTTTTTACGAACATCATCATAATCTAACAAACCATTATCATTTATACCATATGATACAAAGTTATATAATTTCCCTGAAAAACTTGCCTTACTTCCGTGTGTCAGATGTCCACCTTGAGATAAATCCATACCTAAAACTGTATCTCCAGGTTTAAGCATAGCCATATATACTGCCATATTAGCATTAGAACCACTATGTGGTTGAACGTTTACGTGTTCTGCACCAAATAATTCTTTGGCCCTTTTAATTGCTATTGTTTCTATTTCATCTATATTCTCACATCCGCCATAGTATCTTGCACCTGAATATCCTTCTGCATATTTGTTTGTAAGGATACTTCCTACTGCTTCAAGAACAGCATCACTTACAAAGTTCTCTGATGCGATTAACTCTATGTTTTCATCTTGTCTTTTACATTCTTTTAACAAAATGTTATATATTTCTTTATCTTCATTTTTTAAATTGTTATACATATTACAAGCCTCCTAACCTCAATTATTATATACAATAGTTTATTTGTTGTCAATTGAAAATGTTCAAATACTCCCTATATGCACTAATACGACATCAATTTACAAAGTCTGCAACAATTGTTTCTACCCACACTTTAACTCGTATTGTTATTTTATGTCGAAACTTGTTATATTTTGCGATTCTCAGATTTTATTTGACATAAATTTAGAAAAATGGTATAATTTACATGTAGCAAAACTTAAACTTAAACAATAATTTAGATAAGGAGAGATTTTATGCACACATGCCAACAGCTTCAGGCTCAAGCGGTAGATACATCCGAACATCAAACAAAAGTTACAACTGCCGCCTTGCGGTATATCCAGTCAGATGTGATGACTATAGTTAGTCTTGCTAGAGCATTCAACGTTACCTGCAACACTATCAACAATTGGCTTTGCGAAGCTGTTGCTAAAAACTACATTCCCAGCTTAACCATGTGCAAGCAACTCATTTGCAAACACGTTTTGGAATACGAAATAAAGCATAACATAAAAAATAGTTCTTTAAGACAAATGTATGAAACTGCTCTTGAAGAACGTAATGCCAAACTGGCTATTGATGTCTAGTACATTAAAAGCTCGTCACCAATGTGACGGGCTTTTCTATTTTAAATATTCTTTTATTATTTTACAAACACTTTCTGTGTTATTTATATCATGTGTTTCAACATATTTATTTCTAAATACTTCCAACTCATTATAATTATACGAATTACTTTCAATTATATGAATAATGTCTTTTATTTCTTTAAACGTACTTTCTTTTAGTTCTTGTGTAAGTTGTACATTCAAACCTCTAGTCTCATTATATGTGTCTATATCATATACATATAAGAAAAGTGGCTTTTGTAATAGGCTCGCTTCAATTGCTGTCGCCGAATAATCTGTTATTATATAGTCTGCAAATTTCATTAAATCATAGGTAGAAAAATTCCCTTTTGCTATATATTTTTCAGGAACTTCAGCCGTATCTAATGGATGTAATCTTATAATCAAATTATACTTGTTAATATCTACTGTATTTAAAATATCTTTTAAATCTACATTACCATTTTTTCTAAACGTAGGTATATACAATATTGTAGGTTTACCAGCATATTGCGTATTTTCCTTCAAAATTTGTTCATTAATATTTTCGCCCAATATATCATCTACTCTAGGCATACCAACTACTTTTATCTTTTCCCTATTTACACCAAAAGCTTCACTGAAAAACTCTGCCGTTACGCGACTTGCACACGTTATTACGTCATAATTATTATGCATTTTCATTGCTCTAGCTAAAGTTTCAGAGCTGCCTTCCTGCTTCCCTACAATTTGGTAACCAAACTTTTTAATAGCTCCTAAGGCGTGCCAAATCTGTATTACTTTAAGTTCCTTTTTATGCTTTAGAACACTAATTGGAATAATATACGTATCTATTATAACAACTTTAGATGTAGCTATGTGATACATTTGTACAAATGTATGTAATGCATATCCAAATTTTGCAACTAATCCTTTTCCTATCTTTTTAGTAAGCATAACCTGAGTAACACTGCTGTCTAGTTCTTGCATCTTTGAATATAACAGTTTAAAATCTATTGATGGCGTATTAGACTGCCTACTTATATACGTTATTTTGTTTTTTGTTTTTAACAGTTTAAAAGGTAGATACATAATGTTTAATACGCCTATCGCTATTTTAATAACAATTTTTTTAATTTTAAACACCCACTTATTTATTCATTAAATTAAGTTCAGACTTTATTTGAGTTGTACTAATACCTTCTGTTCTTGGTAAGTAATGTACGTCACAGTATTCTCTTAATGCTTCAAATTTCTCATTACCTTCCCAGTCGCTTCCCATTACAACTTCATCTGCGCCATATTTTAATATATCACCTGGCTTTTGATTCCAGTCATATTCTGGTATAACTTCATCTACATATTTTATAGCTTCTAGCATTTGTTTTCTTGTTTCATAATCATAATATGATTTCTTACCTTTTATAGCATTAAATTCATCTGTAGATATGCCTACAATTAAATAGTCTCCTCTTTCCTTAGCACGTCTAAGTAAATTTATATGTCCTTTATGTAATAAATCATAAGTTCCATATGTTAATATCTTTTTCATAAAATCCCCTTCCTTTTTACTTATGTTTTGTAATTTTATTCGTATAATTTTTTTGTTATAAACTCATTTATTTCTCCGTGAGATTCATAACAATACTTTTTCTTGATTTCATAATATTCTTCATTTAATTCATACCTTTTTATAAGAGATGCTAAATCTATTTCATTCTTAACTACAAAAGGTCTTAAATCTTCCCACATATCTTGATAAAGTCCTCTAGATTTAGAATATTTCTCATAATCTTTGGCAATTATTCCAACAGGTATATCTATTGCAAAAGCATCAAACATAACTGAAGAATAATCTGTGATTACAAAATCACTTACAAGTAGTAATTCTTGTGTTTCTGTATCTGTTACAGTAACATCTTTTGCTTTTCTTAAAAATGCGTGATCTTTAGAAATTATTACGTAGCTATTGTCCAATTCTTTTTCAAGAGCATTTTTATCCAAAAAATACGTAAAGTCATTTTCATTATCATCTTTATAATTATAGTCTCTCCAAGTAGGAAGATACATAATTATTTTTTTATCTTTATCTACATTTAATTTTTCTCTAATTTCTTGCTTTAATTCTTTGTTATCTTTATTCTCTATTAAATATTTAACTCTAGGATAACCGAATTTTAATATTCTTTGTTTATCCATTAAGAAACTAGTTTCAAAATATTTACTTACATTTGGATTATCCACCAATATATAATCCATTTGTTGTATAGCTTTAAATTTATCCTTTTTATGATTTGGATTTTTTAAAATTATTTCTTCTTCATTAGAGTCATATAGCATTTTCTTAAGTGGTGTACCGTGCCATAAATCTATCCATATCGCGTTTTCAGGTTTCTCAAAATGCTTAGGTATCCAACTTTCAAATATTACTATTTTAGAAGTATATAACTTTTCAAAAAACTCTTTTGTGTTTGGTTTTATTCTAACATTTTCAGGAACTAACTCATTCTCTGTAGCAAAATATATAGTGTTGTTTTTGTCTTGTGACATTTGCTCATATAGATATCTAGAAGAACCTGTATATCTGTAGTCAAATCCCATAAATAGTATTTGCTGTTTCAACTCTTTTTTATCATATTTCCTAAACATTTTTTGATTTATGTTTCTTCTTAAAATAAACTTTAATTTTCTCTTTGTCTTCTTAGCATTCGTTTGCAAAACATACGCCATTTTGGCATATAACTTAAATCTTGCTTCGCTTTTTAAAGGCTGTATTTTATTTATAAGCTTTAATGCTCTAGACTTTGTTCCTAATTTTCTAATATCATATGATTTGAACCTATTATACACTTCTCTTGCAAAAGATTTTTTTAATTTTCTAGGTGTTCTTTTGTTATAATATAGCCAAAACTTGTTCAGCATATAATTTAAAAAATAATATATGTGTTTTTCATCTTTAATTTCTACTATACTTTCATCAAAAGCTTTAATAAAACCATTAACGTGTCTATCTGTATTTAAATTAGATTTTGTTGTTGATGTTTCATTTGTTCTAACCGAATAAAGTGGTGACTGTATTAACGACACTTTCTTAGCGTTCATACAAACTCTTACCCAGAAAGGAACATCTTCATAAATATATCTTTCACCATACTTAATATTATTTTCTAGCAAGAAACTCTTCTTATATAGTTTATTTACTGTAAAATAATGTTGTATTTTTAAAAGTTCTTTACATTCATCTTGCTCTAAAACTTTCTTATGGAAAAACTCTTCTTTACTTACGTAAGCATATTTTTCTGTTTTTTGGTAGTAGTACTTCCAATCAAAATATACAAGGTCTGAGCCATCTTTTAATATTCTGTTTAATGCAACTTCAAATGTTACTGGTTCTATAAAATCATCTGAATCTATGAAAGCAATATAATCACCAGCAGCCTCTTTTAATGCTAAATTTCTTGCAACCCCTTGACCAGAGTTTTCAATATTTATTACTCTAATTCTCTCATCTTTTATACCATTTAGAACTTCAAGAGTATTATCTGTAGAGCCATCATTTATAACTATAATTTCAAAATTTTGGTATGTTTGATTAAGTATTGAATCAATACACTCTTTAATATATTGCTCTGTATTATATGTTGGTATTATAACACTAATCTTATTTTCCATTATTTTTTACCTTTCTTAAAAATCTCCTTAATAACGCGTTTACTACAATCTCCAGAATCTAAATAATTAAACTTCCTATTAAAAGCGTCATATTTTTCTTTATAATTTTTATCATATTCTGCTATATTTAAAATTTCATTTTCTAAATCCTCTTGCGTTTTAACAATTGGACCTGGTAGTTCATCTAAACTAAAATAAAAGTCTCTTAATTTTCCTTGGTATTCATCTAAGTCGTACATATAGAATAACATTGGTCTTTTTAAATTTGCAAAATCAAAGAAAACGCTTGAGTAATCTGTTATTATAACATCACTTAAAATATAACATTCATTTACATCATCGTGATTTGACATATTAAATATAAATCCTTTATATTTTTCAAAATCAAAAGAATTAGATACAAAATAATGTGTTCTAAATATAATAACATAGTCTTTTTCTAATTTTTCTCTTAGCTTATCAAAATCTATATTTAAGTTATATGTATAACCTACTCCGGCCGTATGTTGATTATCTCTCCATGTTGGAGCATAAAGTATTACTTTTTTATCTTTAGGTATTCCTAAACTTCTCTTTAATTTATCTACATCTTGTTTTGTGTGATTAAATAAATAATCATTTCTAGGATATCCTTTTTCAACTATAACATTTTCCTTTTTTAATTTTTTAAGGTTAAATGCTGATGCAAATTTTTCAGTACAAAATGCTGATGGCGATAACATATAGTCGTATCTTTTTGCATCATCTTCATATTTGTCTTTTATTTCTTTCAAAGTGTTTAATGCATTTCCACCTTCAACTTGAATATCAAAACCAAGTCTTTTAAGTGGTGTTCCGTGCCAACATTGAATATATTTTTGTGATTTTTTCTTAATTAAATATTCTGGTAGTCTTGAATTTGTTATCCAATACTTAGCCATAGACATATATTTATAGAACTCTTTCGACCCATATTTTATAACCTTTGTGTTTTTGCTTTTTAAGAATTCATAGTTTTCCGGATTTTTAAAAGCCCATACAAAAGTGTAATCTTTAAAATATTTGTCTTTAAGCATTTCTTTATACAAAGCCTTTTGGCTATCTGAAAACGCTCGTCCCATAAAGCTTTCAAATACTATTACATTGTCTTCTACTTTATACTGTATATAGTATCCAAAATATTTAACCTTTCTATACGCTTTAAGTAGCATTTTCATAAATTTTCTCATTAATACATTTTTCTTGGCTAAATTCGTTAACCAGTTTCTAAACTTTTTCATATAACCCCCACCGTTTTAATACATTATTGCTAATCTAAATTGTGCATATATTCTTCATATTTAGGTATTACATCCTCTGGCTTACCTTGATCCATTATAACACCATCATTAAGCCAAATGATTTCATCACATAGTTCTTTCATTGCCGCCATAGAATGTGAAACTATAACAACCGTTCTATCCTCTTTAGATATAAGCTCTTTCATTTTGTTATAACTTTTTTGTTTAAATTTTATATCTCCTACACTAAACACTTCATCTATTAAAAGTATTTGTGTTTCAAGCATTGCTGTTATAGAGAATGCTAGTTTTGAATACATACCACTAGAATACGTTCTAACTGGTTTGTTTATAAATTTACCTAATTCTGAAAACTTAATAATGTCATCTAGTTTTTCCTCTATCTGCTCTTCTGTAAAACCTAACAGCATTCCAGATAAGAATATATTTTCATATCCTGTAAGTTTAGGCTGGAATCCTACTCCTATAGACAATAAAGATATTGTATTGCCGTGTAAATCTATAGTCCCTTTATCTGCTGAAAATATTCCTGCTATAGCTCTTAATGTTGTAGATTTTCCACTACCATTTTTACCAATTATACCTACTATTTTCCCCTGCTCTATATCAAAGCTTATTCCCTTAACTGCTTCAAAATATTCAGATTTAGATTTTTTAAGCTTAAATAATGACTTTCTTATAGAGAGCTTTTGAATCGTTTTGTATTTTATATGTAGGTTTTTTACTGTAATTGCATATTTTTTCTTTTCCACAATATTCACCTAACTCATTACCTTTACATAGTTATTTTCATTTTTATATATAGTCTTAATACCTATCACACAAAGTATTATAGCTATAACAAACCATATTCCTAAAATTGCCCAATCCATACTTTTTCCATATAGAAGAGAGCCTCTAGCCTGTTCTATTGCAAATGCGACTGGATTTATCCTAGCAAGTATTTTACCATATGGTGCTGGAATTCTTGTTGCTACTGAATAGAATATACCTGAAAAATAGAATAACAACTTCATTGCAATATTTACCAAGTTTGCTAAATCTTCTACAAACACTCCAAAGTGCGAGAATATTACGCATATACCAAATGTAAGTAAAAATATTACTACAAGAATTGGTATCATTTGTAACATCGTCAAGCTAAGTGGTACTTTATAAAATGCCATAAGTCCTGCTACTATTAAAAGTGATACTAATAACTTAAAGAAGTTCACGCACATTTTAACTAATACTAATATAAACTTCGGAATATATACTTTTGTTACTATGTTTTTATTTGAAGATATTAGTTTTACAGATGTTGTTAAACATTTATTAAAGAATGTCCATATTGTATTTCCAACAAATACAAATGCGAGCATATATTTTTCACTTGCATTAAAAACTGCTACAACCATAAATGCATAAACTAACATAAAGCATAGTGGTTCTAAAAACCACCATAGCCAACCTAAATGTGAGCCTGCAACTTCAGATTTTAATTCCGCCTTTGTAGCATATATTGTATATTTATAATATTTTTTTATATCTTGTATAAACCTTTTCATTATTCCTCCAGAAACTGTCTATTTCTCGTATTTTTTATTATATCTTGTCACATATATAATTATACTATATTTTAGAGTATATTGCAACCTTACAGGCATAGAAAAAAGCTCTCAAAATAACAACTTAAATTTCACTTATATATAGAGAAAAATCCTAAACATTAAACATTTGTCTAACGTTTAGGATTTTTATTTAGTTTATTTGAGCTTTTCGTTTAAAACTCTTGCAAGGTGGACACCAGATACGGACGCTTGCATAAGTCCACGTGTAAGACCACCTGCATCACCGATAGAGTAAAGACCTGCTACACTCGTTTCGAAATTCTTGTCTATGACAAGTTCATTGGAATAGAACTTAATCTCAGGAGAATATAACAAATTATCCGAACTTGCAAAACCAGGAACAACATTATCCAAAGCTTTAATAAATTCCAAAATATTTGTCATCGTTCTGTATCCCAAAGCTTGAGTTACATCACCAGCAACTGCCGTCTTAAGTGTAGGCTCAACAGAGTTTCTTTCCATCCAGCTTTCATGGCTTCTATGACCTGTAAGAATATCTCCAAGTCTTTGCACAAGAACTTGACCATTCCCCAACAAATTCGAGTTTTTGGCAATATTTCTACCATACAAAAGAGGCTGATCGAAAGGATAGGTAAAATGATGAGAACAAAGAATAGCAAGATTAGTATTTGTACTCTTCTTATCTTTATATGAATGACCATTAACAAGTGTCAAGTCATCGTCATAAACTTCAGAAGACACAAATCCACTGGGATTTTGGCAGAAAGTTCTCACCTTATCTTCATAAGGCTTAAGTCTTCCCACAAACTTTGCCTCATACATAATTCTGTTTATATCCTTCATTACAAAGTCCGGAAGTTCATAACGAATACCAATATCCACAATACCCGATTGGTCTTTAATGCCATGCTTATCGCACATATCCGAAAGCCAATTTGCTCCTTTACGCCCAACAGCAAGAACTACATTATCTGCATAGTAATTTTCCGAACAAGATTCCAAATTATGTGGATTTTCTGTAACTAGGCCATGGACTTTTCCATCCGAAATAATTAAGTCACTTACCATAGTGTTCATCAAGAGATCAACACCCATTTCCACCAACGTATCTTGCATAGCTTTGTAAAGTTCATGAGCTTTTTCTGTTCCCAAATGTCTAATAGGTACAGAGATAAGGTCTACTCCATATCTTTTTGCTCTTTCTTTATATGCTTTAATCTCATCAGGGAATTCTACGCCTTCAACCTTAGGGTCGGCACCGAAAGACAGATAAATATTATCCGTATAACGAATGAGTTCCTTTGTTGCTTCAACTCCAAGATATTTGTGAACTACACCACCAACATAGATGTCCTCGTCTTCTTCATTAAACAAGCTAAGCTTGCCGTCAGAAAATGCTCCCGCTCCCGAAAAACCGTTAGTGATATGGCAAAACGGCTTGCATTTTACACACTTTCCACCTCGTGTTACAGGGCACATTCTCTTTTCAACCGGTCTTCCCTGGTCAATAAGTAGAATCCGTGCTTTAGAATTAAGTCTCTTATACTCTAAAGCGCCAAAAATTCCTGAAGGACCAGCTCCTACAAGAATAACATCATATTTATTCATTCTATTGCCTCCAAATTATTGATTATTTTTAATTTAATATTTTCTCACATCTATTAAGACATGTAATCTAGATTTAATGCACACATATTATACAACGGGAAAGCTGTTATGTCAATAAAGCGGGTATCTAAATTCCCCGCTCATACTTTTATATTATTTATATTGTACATATACACCATCTGGTGTTACCTCTACAACGTAACTTTCCATTTGGTTTTGTGGTATCTGCCCAACCATTTCTTGTATTATTAATTGTTCAAATTTTTGCAAATTCACTTCGTTGTTGTAAAAAGCCAAGTAATTATTTACATATGCTTGTCTTGCTATACTTCTTACTTCATCTATTTTATACACTTTAGTATATGCACTACTTTCTACACTTTTTACTTGTTCTTTTTCAAGCATTTGTGCTCTAAATTTCGCTGAATTATTAGTCGCTATAACAAGAGCAGTTGTAACTAAAGTTATTGCAATAGCGCATAACACCAAAGATATTGCTGATGTTCCTTTTTTTAAGTTAAACATAATTGGCCTCCTTAGTTCAAGATTACTCTACCATATTTAAGCATAAAATGTCAACAAAATTTGTATTACATTTATATTACATAGGTTCTATATTCACAATTTTTACATAATTTGTGGATACACTTGTTATTTTCAAATCCTAGTTTTATATTTTTTGCATCATCCGAACTTAATATTTCTTCAAGATTAGCATCAAAAATATTACCTAAATTTATGTCTCCATCATTATCTACACAACAAGGTACTACTGTACCATCTACTAAAATTGCTATTTGATGTCTTAAGCCATAACAGGTAGTTTCCTGTCTGTAATCCTCCCCTATATCCGGCCATTTGAAAGGCTCTTTTATACTAAGAAATACTTTATCCTTTAATTTTATATCCTTGTTATATTCTGTGTTTTGTATACTTGCGTTATACCTTTGCTCTAATGCTTGAATAATTTTATCGTTATTGTTCACACTATTATCATTCCAAAGTTTATACCTCACAATAACCCCTTCGCTATTAAGGTAGTCTGTAGTGTCTATGACATTAGCTAAATATGTTTGTAATTTTTGCTCATCACTATTTTCGAAGCTATGAAGCGATACATTTATTTGTCTTATATTTTTTAGAAATTGTTTCGTTTTATTTAGTAATGTTCCATTTGTAGATATGTTCACTTGCAATTTATGTTTATGACAAACTTCTATTATTTCTTTTAAATTCGGATGTAATAATGGTTCGCCTTTTACGTGCAAATATACATAATCTGTATATGCTTTAATTTGTTTTGCAATATGTTCGAACTGCTCTAAAGTCATAAAAGCCTTTGCCCTAGTTGTTTCAGGGCAAAAGCTACAGTTCATATTACAAATATTTGTTATTTCTACATATATTTTTCTAAACCTTTTCATCATTATACCTTCATTGCTTGTTCTACTCTTCTTTTTGCATCTCTTTCTTTTATACTTTCACGTTTATCGTAAAGTTTTTTTCCCTTGCAAAGAGCAAGCTCTACTTTAACATATTGTTTTTCAAATCCCATTTTGTATGGAATTAATGTATATCCACCTTGGCTTACTTTACCTAAAATCTTAATTATTTCAGCTTTATGTAGCAACAATTTTCTATCTCTTAATTCTCCTACATTGTTTATATTTCCTTTATCGTAAGGAGCAATATATACATTCTTTAAAATAGCCTCACCATCTTTAATCATAGCAAAACCATCTTTAAGATTAACCTTTGCTTCACGTATAGACTTTACCTCTGTACCTTTTAACTCTATACCACAAATGTATGTATCTATTACTTCATATTTAAAATTTAGTTCTCTATTTGTTGCGATTATTTTCACTTTTTAGTCTCCTTTTACTCTATTTAAATATATCCTTCTTAGTTCTTCTTTTGACGTTCCTACTACAATATTATCCCAAGGTAAAACTTTTTTATCGTTTAATTCTTCTAAATATTCTTTAATGTCTATCCCAGTTTTATTTAATGCTAAATTCCAACTATCTACAGAAAACAACGGCTCTATCATATCATGGCGAGCACCTTGTTTCCAAGCTTCGTATATAGCGTCTCCAACTTTACTGTCTCCCCTTGCAAGAAGTGTCTCAATTACACTTTGCTTACCTTCTTCTGAAGTTATTATAACGTTGTCATTTCTGTTTCTTTCTTTTAGGTATCTTGCTTTTATCTCAAGATTTTCTGCAGTATTTACGGCACACCACTGAGATGGTGTATGTGGTTTAGCTTTAAAATTATATAAATTTACTTCAACTATATATTTATCTGGTGATTTGCTATATACTTCCTTATATACCTTACATACTTTATTTGTAGTATTTAGTATTCTCGCAAAATCTTCATATGTTTCACCTGGTACGCCAATAATATATTTTAACCTTATTTTATTAAACCCAGCTTCAAATACTTGTTTAGAAATACCAATTATATCTTCATCTTCAATTTCTATACCCAGTTTATCTCTTAATTCTTCCCTTGGCGCTCCTACAATTACGCTTGGATAGTCCCCTTTATCTTTTATATATTTTAACAACCATAAATTATCTTTATTAAGTTTCACTTCCATAAAAGATATATCTTTTACTTTAGGTCTAGCCAAATCATTTAATCTATATATTATTTCAGGAAATCCAGGATATGTTCCATAACAGTTAGACATAAGCATCACTTCCGCATTACCTGTTGCATTTATAACTTTTCTAGTTTTTAAAACAGCTTTATCTACATTCATATATTGTGGTTTTCCATAAATATATTTATGTGTACAAGTTATACACTTTTTATCGCAGCCACGTGACAACGTTACTAGTGACTTGTCTATCATAGTTTTAATTGACGGTATAACTACATTTCTAGGAACCATTTTACTATCTATATCTAAATCACATATTACATTTACAGTTTTATCTGTTACAGTCGGAATATATACACCAGGTATATCCTTCATACTATATAACATTTCCTCTTTAGTAGCATTTTTGTTTAGCTTATTTGCTATCTCATTTATAACTAAAGCCGGTTCCCCTATTATGTATAAATCTATGAAATCTTCTAACGGTTTTGGATTAAGTATAGCACTACCTGATGCTATTATTAAAGGAAATCCTTCACGTCTTCTTTCTTTTAATATAGGTACTCCACCTAAATTTAGCATATTTAACATATTTGTGTACATAAGCTCATTAGAAATGCTAAATATTATAGCATCCATATTTTTAAGTGGCGTTTTTGATTCTAATGTATACAGCTTCTCGTTTTCTTCTCTTAGTAGTCTTTCAAAATCTGGCATTGGAGCAAATACTCTTTCACACCAAATGTCTTTGTCTATGTTCAAAGCATAATACATGTCTTTTATGTCGAAATCAAACATACCCATCTCGTATACAGCTGGTACTGCTACACATATTCTTTTTGAAACTGTGCTAGCATTCTTTACTATTTGTCTTGCTTCTCCGCCAACGTATCTAGCAGGTGTATCTATATTTTTCAGTTTGTTTAAAGCTATCACTTGAATTCTCCTTTATTACCATACGAAATACTGTTCTCTTCTTATTGTTCTAAACGTATCACTTAAAGCGTTTTTTATAGTATCTACTTTTCCTCTTATCGGTTCTCCCTCTACAAAGAACAATTCATCTTTTGATGCAGTCATCATCTCTGCAAATGTTTCTGCTCTATCTTCTTTTTCAGAATACTTTGCATAAGGGGTAACAAAATATGCTCCTGCCTGTCCTTTATATACATATTTTGCCGTTATTTCGTCTATACTTTCTGTATATTTAAAACCCTTTGGATTATATTTATCCCAATTTATATATAATAAATTTTCATTTGCTTCTAATCTAATATAATAATCCAATATATGGTAATATTCGTGATGTAATGCTCTTTGTAAATTGTCTGTATTACTCATATATATCTTCATTTGTCCTATAGAATTTCTATTAGCTAAAGCTTGTACATTGTTTGTAAAATAATCTACTAAGTAAATAGATATCTCATATCCTTTAGCCTCTATTTCCTTTATTAAATCTTTTGGATATTTAGAAAGTACTGAATTTACTTCTTTTAATATATTGAATACAACTGTTTCGTCAGTTAGCGGGATAGCATTTACACTTTCAAGTTCAGTCATCATTCCATAGTATATATCTATGCCATAAGTATCTCTAATGCTATTTATTATTCTTATATTATAATTAGAAAAATCTATATTAGTATTAGGTTCCAACACATCAATATTTATTAAGTCTACTCTATCCAACCTGTCTTTAGTAACCAAATATATTCTTATTGTTCCAACCAAAATAACTATAGCAAAAAATATCATTAAAGAAACTACTATAGCATATTCTTTTGGCATTCTTTTTTCTTTTGACACTCTTTTCCTCCTATAGTTTACTGGGTAATCTCTTCTATTTCAAAACCACCTTTTATATATTCAGCAGTTATGTCAGAGATATTTTCATTGGTTATTTGCAATACTTTATCCCCTAAAGTTATTGTTACTTTTTGAAATTGTTTCACATTTTGTAATTCTGCTATAACAGAAACTGTTTGTTCATATAGCTTATCCAATTCAGTAGTTTCATCTATGTTTTTATAATCTATGCAAAGTACTGTAACATTTGGTATTAAACTTACATCTCCATATTCTAATATGTACCTAGTGTGAGCAACTTGCATCATTGAATATTTATTCTCTATCTCTGTTATTTTTAAATCAGTTTCTTTTTGTAAATCACGTATTAGATTAAAACGTCTTGTATCTTTGTTTAAATCTTTAAATACCGTTTTAGTTACAGGAACAAAATAAATTTTTTGACCTTCTGCTTCTATTTCATGTATATATCTTCCTACTACAGACGTTGAGTAGTTCGCATCTGTTATTTTATATTCTACCGTACCATATGTTGTTTCAACATACTCTTTAAGATTTGCTCTAGAGTTTAGGTATGCTACTATATCTCCACTATTTACAGCGACCATTACGCACGATGCTAAAAACATTATTACCATTAATACTATATATGTGATTTTTCTGCTACGTCTTATATACTTTACTAATCTGTGTTCTAGTATGAACTCATAAATGAATTTGCCTGTTATTATTCCTAGAACAAGTGTAACTAATGTTATAACTGCGTTAGTTATGCAGGCCATGTTCATTTCACCATACATTATTAAACTAGACGCGAAAACATTAAATGTAGCTATGAAACTCATAAGTACACTATCTATTTTCTTTATGCTTCCTATTGTACCCAAAAGATACATCCAAGGTATAAAATTAAACCAAAAAGGTCCTGTTACGGTTAAATCTGATATTATACATACAATTAATACAAAAATTAGCGCTTTTGTAAATATTGTTTTTCTCTCTATTTTAGTAAGATAAATTTCTGACATATTCTTACCTCTTTTCTTGGCCTTATTATATATTAAAGGTAATACATAGTCAATAATTTTGATACTTTTAAACACCCCTAATAAATAAAATTCCAATTAAAACAAAATCAAAAAGTATGGGATTTACCCATACTATAATTCTATATCTATTTCAAATATTCCTTTAAGTCCTTTTAGTATATAATCTAGCACTGTATTTTTCTTAATATCTTGTTCTAAATATATATTGTTAGTATACAACAATTCCTCTCCTATATATAATTCCAAAATCCCCAAATAACTTCCTCTACTTACTGGTGCATTAAGACTTGGAACAATAGACTGAGAAATATATATTTGTTCTAATTCTCCAGCTTTTAATGGTATCTTCTGATTAAAATTAAATTTTCTAACATACGAGTAAATATCCCCTTTATACACAGGTATATCTATATACCAATTTATTGTATCTGAAACATCTGCCATCTTGTAATTATCTATTCCATATTTTAAAAGTTCTTTTGTCTCACTAAACCTAATATCTGTTGTAACTGCTCCAAGTATTACAGCTATAACTTTTAAATCCTCTTTTTTGGCTGTTGCAACTAAACACCTATTAGCTCCATTAGTAAAACCAGTCTTTCCACCATCACAATATTCGTATGTAAAAAGTAATCTATTAGTATTTGAAAGATATTTTGAAGATGTACCCCAAGGCACAGTTATACTTTCTGTTCCCAACATTTTGGATAAGGTTTCATTTGTTTTTGCATAACTTGTAATTAAAGCTAAATCATAAGCTGTAGAATAATTCTTGTCTGAATCTAGTCCATGAGGATTAGTACAGTATGTATCTTTTGCCCCTATTTCATATGCCTTTTTATTCATCATCTTAGCAAAATTTTCTACATCTCCTCCAACATATTCTGCTATAGCTACCGCACAGTCATTTCCACTTTTTAAAAGCATACCATACATAAGGCTTTTTAGACTTACCTCACTACCAGCTTTTAAGCCTACCGTAGAGCCACCTGTCCCAGCTGCTTTTTTAGATATTATAACTATATCTTCTAAATCTTTATTTTCAATAGCAACAATTGCTGTAAGTATTTTTGTTGTACTTGCTATTTTTACTTTACTCCTGTGATTTTTTCCATATAACACTCTTTTTGTATCCTGCTCCATAAGTATTGCGGCTGTAGATGTTATTTTAGGTTCACTTGGTTCAGTTACTGCAAACAATACATTTAATGGCAACATTAAACACAAGCATAAACAAGCTAATATTTTTTTCAAAATTATCACCTAGGATATTATATTAATTATATGCGCTTTCTATGATTTGCTTAAAAAGAATTTGTATGTTATACTTGTTGTTAGAGTTTAGAGGTATTTAAAGTGGAAAACAGATATTGTAAACTACAAGGTAGTAATAAAATATATTTAGTAGAAAAAGAAATTGGAAATGAAGTTATATTAATTGATGAAAACGTTAGAGTAAGAACAATAAAAGATAATATTACTCTACTTGGAGAAGATTTTGTTCCTCACAAAAGAAGTAGTAAAACAAGCATTAATATTACTTCAAAAAACATTCCTAACGAAATAATGTTAAGACATAAATTAAAAGATGATGCCATAGCCGAACTAGACAAATATATCGACCAAGCTATAGTTGCAAAACTTGGTAGAGTTAGAATTATACACGGAAGGCACGGCGGTGTTTTAAGGGATGCCGTCCACGAGTATTTAAAAAATCATCCATATGTTAAGGAGTTTGAAATTGCAGGTTACGGCGAAGGTGGAATTGGCGTAACTGTAGCTATACTTGGAAAGAAGAACTAAATTTTTAAAAATTTATTACTACAATAGTCCAGCAGCTTATTAACGGGTTGTGTTATAATATTTGATAATATTGTTCCGATAATATCATTGGTATTAAAACAAATATTTTCAATTATACTTTTTACAATATATGGCGAAAAAACGACAGTTAATAAACCTTGTCCATATATTATTGTAGTAGTTTCATTGTAGCCAAACAATAAAGCTCTAATTCCATTATCAGTGGCTTCCAAAAGATTTACTAATATTTCCATTGTATCCCTCCTTTCCAAATTAATATTTATTAAAATTCTCTGTTTTCAAAATTAAAGATGAAAATCTTAGAAGAAAGCAAAATGCTATAAAATCCATTTTGCTTTCTATAAACTATTTTAGAATGTTTAAATTCAAAGTATGCTCAAATGATATGTTCGCAAAATTTTCAGTATTTTTCCAACCTTCTTCTTTATGAGACATATTAGAAATTTCATTTACTTTCTTATTTTTTAGTAATTTTATTACACTATCTATTATTTTAATTTCATTACTATTTAACATACTTAAATCAAAGTTGTCATTACTTGTTATAATTGTTTTGGAACCATTTTTATCTTCATAATCTATTCTTTCAAACTTATTATTTAACATTGATATTTCTTGATACTTTTTATCTATTATTGTGGGACCATATTGTTGCTTTTGATATGTAAGTCCCGTAATAGCTATACCTCTTTTATTAAATGATAGCGCATCAATAAACCACAAATATTTATTCATACTTGTTATTGTTAAATTAGTAACTTTACTAGCTATATAAGATAATATATTTTCTACTACTTCCAAATTAAAACTTTTGTAACCATTATATATATCTGGTTTTCTAAACAATTCATTTTCTAAACAATTTCTAGATAACATCTCAATATCTTTTCTTGTTGGAGGTTCCAATTGTTCCTTAGAAACAATTTTTTCATAAGTCTTTCGCGTTATTTTATTTTGCTTATATGCCTCTTTTGTCTTTTTTATAAATTCATTTTCATTTTCTATTAATAATTTAATATAATCACTTTGAGATTTTGTAGGTACTCCTCCTCTTTCATATCTATTTATAGTCATCTTGCCAAATCCTAAAATGGTCGTAAGCTCTCTTTGTGATATAGAATATTTCTCTCTTAATTCGATTATATCTTGTGGTTTAATTATATCCGTTTTCTCTCTATATGCCTCGTATATTCTTTTATTATTTTCATTTTCTAAATCATTTACATATAAATCATTATTACATTCATTACACATTGCAACTTGTTCAAATGTATCTATATCTATTCCTTTAAATTCTTTAACTTCTCTTTTCTCTACTTTGTAATTAACTTCTTTTTTACAATATGGACAATATACTTTCATTTCACTCTACCTCATCATATTTACCAAATTCATGTACTGATATGCAAACTGCCTTTTCTATATTTTCTATTCTTATTTTAACATATAATTTAATATTCTCAAACATTGGGCTGAATTTAAATATCATACCATCATAATTAGGATTTCTATCTAATTCTGGACCTGAAAAACAATCTTCTATAGATAATCCTTTTATAATATGTTTTACGCCTTCATCATTAAGGCCATATTCTCTCATAAATTCAATGTTTTTCTTTGTTCTAACAACAATAAACTTATCTCCATTTTTGTCTTTTGTTACAATTTGTTTTATTTTTATTAGGTTCTGACTTTTTAATCCGTCACCTATAGTTTTCAATATACCACCTTCTTCAATTATCGCCTCTTTTTGATGGCAATAATATTTTACCATGGTATTATACCTCTGTCAATATATATTATTAAAATTCTTATAAAAGCACAAAAGATTTATAGAAACTTTCCTATAAATCTATCTATTGATTATCGTTTTACATTTCTAAACCATATGGCCAATCTACTACTCCACCCATATTATATATATTTGTATAATTAGCTGCCTCTAATATCTCACATGCAATTACACTTCTAGTGCCACTTTTACAGTATACTAATATTATTTTATTTTTATCTTCTAGTTCATCTAACCTTTCTTCTAATTCATCTACTGGTATATTTATTGCATTTGGAATATGTCCTGTTACAAATTCTTCATCTGTTCTAACATCAAGTAGTAAAACTTGCTCATTATCTAAAATTTGTTTAGCTTGTTCAAAGTTTATGTTTTTATACATCATTATCTCCTTATTTCTTATCATTTCTCTTATTGTACATATCTACAAGCATACCTATTGTCCACCATTTGCTCTCCGTAAAATTATTTATATCGTTATTCATAGTTGTATCTACTATCTTAGAAAAAGCAGAATACGCAACAATTACAACTATAACTATTATGGCTATTATTATCCACATAATGCACCTCCACACTTGTTTTTTCTTTACATCCATTATATCACTAATTATTGCATATAAAAAGTGATAGTAGTATTTTTACACTATCACCTCTAATTTAATTCTCTATTCCTAATATTTCTTCTGCTCTTGATATATCTTTCTCACTGGCTTCAGGAACTCCATCTAATGGATACGTTTCTCCTAATAGTTCCCACTTATCTTTTCCCATTGTGTGATAACCAAGCACTTCTACTTTTTCTACAGAATTTAAAGTTTGTATAAACTCCTTTAGTTTAATTAAATGTTCTTCGTCATCTGTATGTCCTGGTACCAACACATGTCTAATCCACATAGGAATATTGTTATCACTTAGATGCTTTGCAAATTTTAGTATTTTTTCATTACTAACACCAATTAAATCTTTATGCGAATCATCATCCATTTGTTTCAAATCTAGTAATACTAAATCTGTATACTCTAACAAATCCTTTAGCTTATCTGTGTCTATAAATCCAGATGTATCAAGTGTTGTATGTATATTATGTTCTTTTAACTTTTTAAAAAGTTCTATTACAAAGTCTAGTTGAATAAGTGGTTCTCCTCCACTTATTGTAACACCACCATTTTCATATATATATTCTTTGTAATTTAATACTTTTTCTACAACTTGTTGTGCAGTATAAATCTCGCCAAGATTTACGTCTCTTGTATCTCTATTATGGCAATATTTACATCTTAAAGGACAACCTTGTAGAAATATTACAAATCTCACCCCAGGGCCATCAACTGTACTAAAGCTTTCAAAAGAATGTACTCTTCCTGTTATGTTTTGTGTGCTTTCCATATTACTCCTTTACATTTTTTCGTGTATAGTTCTGTTTATAACATCTAGCTGTTGCTCACGTGTAAGTTTTACAAAATTTACTGCATATCCTGACACTCTTATTGTAAGTTGAGGATATTTTTCAGGATGATTCATTGCATCTATTAAAAGTTCTCTGTTAAATACATTTACATTTATATGATGTCCCATCTTAGCAAAGTATCCATCTAACATTGTAACTAAGTTTTCTACTCTAGTTTCCTCAATATCTCCAAGTGTAGATGGAGTTATTGAGAAGGTGTATGAAATACCATCTTCAGAATACTCATATGGAAGTTTTGCAACTGAATTCATTACAGCTAAAGCTCCATTAGAGTCTCTTCCATGCATTGGATTTGCACCTGGTCCAAATGGTTCTCCCGCTTTTCTTCCGTCTGGGGTGTCCCCAGTATTTTTACCATAAACAACATTGGATGTAATTGTTAAAACTGACATAGTAGGTTTAGAGTTTCTATATGTTTTTTGTTTTCTTACCTTTTTCATAAATCGTTTTAAAACATCTACCGCTATTGCGTCAACTCTATCATCATCATTTCCGTATTTAGGGAAGTCTCCTTCTATTTCATAACTTACTGCAAGGCCTGATTCGTTTCTTATTGGTTTTACCTTTGCATATTTTATAGCCGAAAGTGAGTCTGCAACAACAGAAAGTCCTGCTATACCTGTTGCCATTGTTCTAAGTATTGTTTCATCGTGTAATGCCATTTCTATTTTTTCGTACGAGTATTTATCGTGCATATAGTGTATTGCATTTAGTGCTTTTACATACACCCCAGCAACATATTCCATCATATTGTCGAATTTATACATTACTTCATCATAATCTAAATATTCTGTGTTTACAGCTTCAAATTTTGGTGCTATTTGTTTTCCTGTAATTTCATCACGCCCTCCATTTATTGCATAAAGAAGTGTTTTTGCAAGATTACATCTAGCTCCAAAAAACTGCATTTGCTTACCAATTCTCATCGCAGATACACAACAAGCTATTCCGTAATCGTCACCCCAATAAGGACGCATTAAATCATCATTTTCATATTGTATTGATGATGTTTCTATAGACATTTTTGCTGTATAGTTTTTAAATCCTTGAGGTAGGTTTTTAGACCATAATACTGTTAAGTTTGGTTCTGGTGCAGGTCCTAAATTTGTTAATGTATGTAGTATTCTAAATGAACTTTTTGTAACTAACGTTCTACCATCTACACCCATACCACCAATGCTTTCAGTTACCCAAACAGGATCACCACTGAATAGTTCGTTATATTCTGGTGTTCTTAAAAATCGCACAAGTCTTAATTTCATAACTAAATGGTCAACTAATTCTTGCACTTCAGATTCTGTAATTAAACCTTCTTTTAAATCTCTTTCAAAATATATATCTAAGAATGTACTTATTCTTCCTATACTCATTGCAGCTCCATTTTGATCTTTTACTGCTGCAAGATATCCAAAGTACAACCATTGAACAGCTTGTTTTGAATCTTGTGCTGGGTTAGATAGGTCACATCCATATTTTAAAGCCATTTCTTTAAGCTCGCCTAATGCTACAATTTGGTCATATATTTCTTCTCTATCTCTAATAACTGTCTCGTCAAAATCTTTTCTATCTAGTAGTTCTAGTGCTTTTTTCTTCTCGTTAATTAATGTGTCTACTCCATAAAGTGCTACTCTTCTATAGTCACCAATAATTCTTCCACGACCGTAACCATCTGGAAGACCTGTAATTAAGTGAGAACGTCTTGCTTCCCTAATATCTGGTGTATATACACTAAACACACCATCATTATGTGTTCTTCTTATAGTGTGGAATATTTCAGACACTTTAGGGTCTACCTCTCTATCATAAGCCTCACAAGATTTTTCTACTATTCTTATTCCACCAAACGGCATAATTGCTCTTTTTAAAGGCTTGTCCGTTTGAAGTCCTACTATCTTCTCTAATTTTTTGTCTATATATCCAGCATCGTGTGAAGTTATAGTAGATATTGTTTTGACATCTACATCTAATACTCCGCCGTTATCTTTTTCTTTTTTATATAATTTTAAAACTTTGTCCCAAAGTTTTTTTGTACTTTCTGTTGGTCCTTGTAAAAACTCATCTGCTCCTTCATATGGTGTATAGTTTAATTGAATAAAGTTTCTTACATCGATTTCTTCTTGCCATTTACCTTTATTAAAATTTTTCCATGCATCAAAGTTCATTATATATTTCATCCTTTCGTATACACCGTCATTATATCATTAGTATTTTATTTTTTAAATAGGTTTTGTAAATTATTTTAGATATTTTTATTTTTGTTATACGTCTCTAACTTAGTTAATTGACTTTACTCTATTTTAATACATAAAATTGGTCCCTAGAAAATTCTAGGGACCAAACTGTTAATAATCTGCGCCGTGCTCGCGGTTATATTCGTACTCGCGCATAAGCTCATACTTGTGATCAGCAACGAAGTTTTCAACTTCCTTTACCTCACTCCGGTCAAGAGAATGACCAGACTCAATGGACACATAGTCCAGCCATACCTGGGCTACCCGAACACCATTTTTGGTGATGTGGCAATGTGCAGGCTCACGCCGGCAGTCGCACTTGCGCTGGTCAACCTCACACTGAAGGTTATAGTTAATTCTGAGTTTCAACATAGCACAGTTCTCCTTTAAATAATATTATTTGACTTACCTATTAAGGTTAGTGCTCCCAATTCACTAACGTTTTTTATTTTACCACAGCTCCATCGTTATGTCAAGTGTTTTGCATGGTTGCCTATATTTGTTTAGTGTAAACTTGTTTTATTTTCCTTTGTTTATTTCAACAACATATCTTGCCAAAGGAATATCTGCCAATGCCAAATCATAATTTAGTAATTCATTTGCTTCGACCCATTTATACTCAGAATGGTCATGTAATTTAAAATCCCCACTTATATATTTACACAAATATAACCTTAAATCTATACTCTTGTTTGGATATCTACATTCGTTATTTATTAAAAACTTTTCTGCTTTAATTATAAGGTCAAATTCTTCTTTAATCTCTCTTTCTATTGTTTGTTCTTCCGTTTCACCAGCTTCTACTTTTCCACCAGGGAATTCCCATTTCCCTATTACTTCTTCATTTCCCGTTGTTCTTTTGGCTATTAATACTTTACCATCTTTTTTAATTAATGCTGCTACAACTTTTAGCATAACTCCTCCTATCTTTTCTCTTCTAATTTATATTAGGTATTATATCACGTAAGAATATAAAAGAAAATAATAATGTGTTTTTTATGTATATATAACTTCTTTATGTATTTTTTAAATAAAACTAGAAATAATATACTTGAGGAGTGATTATTGTGAAAAAAGAAAATAACGAATTAATATTACATATTTACCAAGATGCTGAAATGTCTTGCTATACACTTGAAAAGCTTTTAACAGATTTAAAAGAAAAAGATAACAAAATAACAAAGTATGTAGAAGATATTTTACATGAATACCAAGATTGGAAAAACAAATCTAAAAGGCTTCTTCAAAAAGAAAATGCTGAGATTTCTGAAAATTCCTTTATGGCTAAATTTATGGCTGGCCAAGGTATAAAAAGCGAAGTAAATGATGACAATAGCGACTCTGCTATTTCAGATATGTTAATTAAAGGAATATCTATGGGAAGTATCGATATGGAAAAGAAAATTAGTACATACAAAGAGGAAGTAAACAAAGATGATTTGGATATGGCTAAAGATTTTATGAAGTTTCAAGAAAGAGCTATTGAAAAGTTAAAACAGTATTTATAGCAAAAAAGTATGTGGTTTATACAAACCGCATACTATTTATTGCC
This sequence comes from Clostridia bacterium, assembly GCA_045538335.1. Taxonomy (GTDB): domain Bacteria; phylum Bacillota; class Clostridia; order TANB77; family CAG-465; genus UMGS1649. The sequence goes on from JAZSRF010000014.1 coordinate 30,962, forward strand.
TTTCATAGACGTTTTTTGTCTAATTTCTTCCTTTTTTTATAGCAATATAAATTAACAATTGTTTTAATCTTTCCAATCCTATATACTTATTAAACACATTGTAAATATTTAAATTGTTTATACAATATACACTACTCATGGTTACACCAACACATATAATATATCTTACAAATAAAACCGCACTTTCATTTATGCTGTTAGACTTGGCTATATCAATCACAAAAGAAAATACAGCCGGAATTATTAATATTTCTATATATTTATTGATAGATTTTCTATCAATTTCTTTCTGTATCTCATCAATTACAATAGATAGTTTAGACAATTTTCTCAATTTGTTTTTCCTTACATAATTTGATATCCAACTCTTTTGATATTCATCTATTACACTTTCAAATTCCATTCTTTTTGTATGTTTATCCAATTTTGCCACTTTTTTAGCTTTTGTTTCCAGTTCCTTATCATATATTTTTGAACATAACATAAACAAAATGTAAGATATTAACAATAATATTGGTATACTAATAAGTATTTTAAAAATATCATTTAAAATTAAAGAAATTAATACAAACAGAATTATTAATATAGTGGTACCAAGTTGATAAATTTTACTAGCAACTTTTGAAACTATCTCACACTCTTCTTTATATCGTTTTATTATATCCTTCATAGAAATCACCATAAGTATTATACACTATTTTCATTATTTTTCAACGTAAAAACCTTCGTGTTATGAGGGCGATTTGACACCTATTTGAGTTTTTAAGAACATGCTGGTTTTTATTGGTATTACTGAGTTATAAGCATTTTTGAGTTTTGTAATTTATTGCAATTTTAGGCTAATTTTGGACCTTATTTCCCCAAAATTTCCCCAAAAATTTAAAAACCCGGAGGTATTTTTGATATGAAAAATGATGAAAAAATTGAAGATTTATTAAAACACTGGATGATGTTTAGAGATGAAGAATTATCCCTTTTATCTAATGAAGATAAAAAACACCCGCTTCGTTTTGAAGAGTACGAAGCAAAACTTTTAAAGAGTTTACCTTACAAGAATAGAAAATATGCTAAACTAATGTTGGCTAATATTTATGATGACTTTTTAGATTTTTTGTAATTACTACAATGATAAATATTATAGAGCTAGTTTTGGTGATTGTTTAAATTTAGTAATTATGAGTCTAGGAGGAAATAACAAATGAGCTTGAGAAAGTATGGTATTATTCTTAAAAAGTATTTAAAAGAAGTTAAACCTTTAAAGTATAGCAAACTTACTATTGATGGAGATTTAAGGATTATCTTTTAGAAGAAGAAAAGTATTTATATGAGTTTGCCGACATGGTTAAATTGTATTTAAAAGATACTTATCCAGAACCTAAAACACATGAATTTATTGTTATGGCTAAGTATAATCAAATGATTGATAGCATGGTGGAAGAGTTTGTAAGAAATGAAATTGCGAAGATTGTATAGATTGTATAAGCCGAGACTTAGTCTCGGCTTTCTATAATCTTTTACTGTTTTTACATTTCTGCTTTATGTTCAATCCAAATTCTCTCTTCATTATTATATGTATATATTGTTTCTACATTCATTGCTAATTCATCAGAAATTACTTTCCTCCATGGTTTTTGTATATTATCAAAGTTTAATAGAATATTACCATGATATTCATTGTCCTCTATTGGTCTTCTTTCATATTCAAAATCACCATTATATCTATTTCTCATTTCTTTTATTTTTTTTGTGGGAACTTTAACAATCCCATTTACATATTTTATAACTTCATCTTTCTTTTGTTCTTTTAAGTTTTTTAATGAATTCACATCGTCATTCCAATTTATCGATATTTCATCAAATCCATTTTCATTTTTATGATTTCCATCAAAACGAAATACATCTCCTAATACACGTTTATATTCTAAATTTATCATATTAGGAGCTGTTATTCCCCTATAAAAAGATTCCGGATATATTTTATCTAATTCACTCATGTTAAATAGATCACCTCATTTATAAGGTTAACTATTTTTTCATCAAAGTTTTTATCTTCTATAGTGTCTGAAATAGTATTTGTAATTTTATCATTTTTATAAATTTTCCAAAATGAAATATTTCCTTGTTTATCTATGCTAAAACCAATTCTATAATTATTTCGTATAATCCACTCCAACATTATATCTTGTTCTTCATCTACAAAACTTCTCAACTTTGAAAGATTATTTTCTACAAAACTAAACCTATCTATCTCATTCAAATATTTCTTAATAGTATATAATAATCTATCATATGATTTTTTTGTTTTTTCATTTACATCATT
>JAZSRF010000038.1:0-19717 GCA_045538335.1 Clostridia bacterium
CTGTTGTAGTTGTCTTTACACTTTTTTTATTTCCAATTCTTTTTAATTTTACTTTTTTCTTAGTATTTTCTTCAGAATTATTTTTACGCACTTTTTTCCACCTCTAATATACATTTTACTATACAAATATTTTAAATTCAACATATTCATTAAATCTTAATACTTAATATATAAAAATATACCTTTACTGTACAGTAAAAGTATATCATTTGAACAAATAATTTGCAAGTATTTCGTAAGCCGGGTTCTGTATTTGATAGTCATTAATCTAGAATACATATCACTATGTATCTCAAGCCGCCATTTCAAAAGATGGCAAGGTAACCTTAACCTTTTAGACTGGCGTTGCACCAAATGGGGTTTACACAAAAAATCTATGTCACCATAAATTCTAGTGAGCTCTTACCTCACTTTTTCACCCTTACTAAAGTAAATTTTAGCGGTTATTTTCTGTTGCACTTTCCTTAGGATTACTCCCAGTAGACGTTATCTACCATTACTACCTTGAGGTGCCCGGACTTTCCTCACAAGAAAATCTTGCGCGACTGTCAGAAATACTTGCATATATATTGTAACATAATTTTATGTTTTTGTCTAGGAATACATATATAATAAAATTCTAGGTAATTACCTAGAATTTTATTATCCTCCCCATATTAAATAACCACCAATATGCGAAGTTTTGGAATGCACACTGTATTCTACCAATTGAAGAACTCCCGCATCTTGATGATGATGCCAAGTATATTTACTTGGAGTCTCACCATTAGAGAGTGCTCTTATTTCTCTTTTTGAAAATTTTGCTCTTAATCTAAAATTAGATTTTATCTCTTTATACAGCATCTTATTGGCTATATAAAAATGCTGCTCCCTAGTCTTGTTGTAATCTCTACGTCGTAATTTTACGGTATAATATGACTTAAATTTAGGAAATCCTTTACTATCAAACCGGACTTTCGTTTTAGAATTTATCTTGCCCGCTTTTGCCGGAATTCCCAATTTAAGTCTAGGCCAATAATTAGCTCTGTTAAACTTATTAATAATTTTAAGTTTTCTCTTACTTATCTTTCTTTTTTTGCTGCACATTTTCCTAATTGCGTAAAAGGAATATACCCTTGCACACCACATAAAAATTATCAAGAATGCTTTTACAATACCATATTCAAGTAATGTAGCAAAAACAAAATTCCAAGATATATTATTAATGTCTAGCTTAAACTTATTGAGTATTACAAATAGCAAAAGTGAAGTTAATATTTCACTAATAATTGCCTTTTTATTTCTCCGTTTAAGAATTAAGTATACTGAAAGAAAAATCTGACAAGTACCAATTAATATTAAAGTATTTATATCTGTCATAATTACCTCCAATACAATTATGCATAGCGCAAATAAAAATTTACTTACTATTGATTATATCACTAAATCAACAATAAGTAAATGTTATAAGTTATCCTCTTTATATTTAATTCTTATTACACTCTTTCTTCAACAGACATTGGTGCTTTTTCTATAGGTTCTGCTGTTACTATATCTACTCCGCCATTTTCGCCAAAACGAAGTATTGTAAGTTCTGCTATAGGAGCTTGTTCTTCTTTTTCCTCTTTTTCTTCGTGTACAATATCATCTAATTTTACATCTTCAGTTATATTTAATACTTTTTCGTCATCTTTGTATTTTTCTTTTATATATGCCTTTAATTGAGATTCAAATACAAATTTAGATACTCCAAATACACCTTGTATATCCTTCGGATTCTCATAATGTTCAGCTAGTTTTTTCATACCATAAGTTGTTACAATGTATTCAACCCAAGCACACGCATATTCTCTAGAAAAATTATATGATTCAAACAACCTTGTATTAGATAATTGACCTAATTTTTTTATTCCTCTAACAGAAATATTTTCAGCAAATCTTTTAATATCCGCTTCTTTTTTTAGTCTTCCGTTAATATATGCTAGCCAGCCAACATTCAACCATTCTTGAGCTTCACTTCTTTTTGCTATTTTTTTGTCTGACTTATCTTGATCTTTTTCATAGTCATCTTGCTCTTTTTCATCAATTTGTTCTAATATAAGTTCTGTTTCAATAATTTCTTCTAATTCTTCTTCATCTACTTCTTGTTCTTCTTGTTCTTCGATTTCATCTAGTTCATCTTCTGGTTCTATTTCTTCTTCAGGTTCGTCTAATTCCTCTAGCTCTTCTTCCAATTCTGCTTCATCTGGCTCTTCAATTTCTTCTTGATCTTCTACTTCTTTTTCTTCCTCTTTAGGTTTCATTGCTTCTTTAAGAAGTCTTAACGCGCTTTGTTTTTCTTTTTCTTCCATATATTCGCCAAGAACTTTCATTACAAGAATTTTTTTAAGTTCATCTCTTTTTTCCCCGGCCATTCCTCTAGGAGACACAATGTGTATATTCCCCTCAGCATCTTGCACTACATAAAGGTCTTCTAAAGAACGTCTTCTACTATAGAAACGTTTTTCTATTTCACCGCCAAACACTTTGTAAAATAGCTGTTTACTTGGATATATAAACACTTGTATATTATAAAATTCCTTTGGATTTTTCAAATCTACTCTACTCATTTTCTTAGCAATATCTTTTATATTTTTTGCTACATCTTCTGCAAAAGTTCCATCTAACTTTTGATTATAATGTATAGTTATTGTTTCAATTTGTTTTGTTGCATTAAAATATACTACTTGTTTTGCCATAACAAAACCTCCCTACATTAATATTTTACCATATTTTACGCAAAGTTACAAGAATAGTATAAAAAGTGGATTAGAATTTTCATCCTAATCCATAAAATTTTAATATTATTATTTCAAAAGTGGTTTTAAAAACTTGCCTGTATAGCTTTCTTTACATTTAGCTACCTCTTCTGGCGTACCTGTTACTACAATGTTTCCACCCAGTTTTCCACCTTCTGCTCCTAAATCTATTATATAGTCTGCACATTTAATGATATCTAAATTATGTTCTATAATTACGGCTGTGTTTCCACCTTCAACAAGTTTATTTATTATTTCTATTAAGTTGTGTACATCTGCTGTATGAAGCCCTGTACTTGGCTCATCAAGTATGTATAATGTTTTTCCTGTAGAACGTCTAGATAGTTCTGTTGCAAGTTTTATTCTTTGTGCTTCTCCACCAGATAATGTTGTTGATGGTTGTCCTATTTTAATGTATCCTAGTCCCACATCATAAAGTGTTTGTAATTTGTTTTTTATAGGCATTACGTTTTTAAAGAATTCTAGTGCTTCTTCAACCGTCATATCTAATACATCACTTATATTCTTTCCTTTATACTTAACTTCAAGTGTTTCTCTACTGTATCTTTTTCCTTTACATACTTCACAAGGAACAAATACATCAGATAAAAATTGCATTTCTATTTTAATTATTCCATCTCCAGAGCAAGCTTCACATCTACCACCTGGAACATTAAAGCTAAATCTTCCTTTGTTGTATCCTCTAAGTTTAGCTTCATTTGTTGAAGCAAAAAGGTCACGTATATGGTCAAACATTCCAGTATATGTTGCAGCATTTGACCTTGGTGTTCTACCTATTGGTGTTTGGTCAATGTTAATAACTTTGTCTATATTCTCTAGTCCTTTTATTTCTTTTACTTTTCCAGGATTTGCTTTTGTCTTATTTATCTTTTGTGCTGTATATTTGTATAACACCTCATTAATTAGAGAGCTCTTTCCAGAACCTGATACACCAGTAACACAAGTAATTGTACCAAGTGGTATGTCTACATCTATTTTTTTCAAATTGTTTTGTTCTGCTTTTATAATGCTTAATTTATTGCCATTTAAACTTCTTCTTGTCTTTGGCACTTCGATTTTTACTTTTCCACTTAAATATTTTCCAGTAATACTTTTGGTAGATTTCATTATATCTTCAGGAGTTCCAGCAAACACAACTTCTCCGCCGTGTACTCCCGCTCCAGGTCCAATATCTACTATATAGTCTGCTTCTCTCATTGTATCTTCATCGTGCTCAACAACTATTAACGTATTTCCTAAATCTCTCATTTTCTTAAGTGAAGCGAGTAACTTTTCATTATCTCTTTGATGAAGTCCTATACTTGGTTCATCTAGTATATATAATACTCCGGTTAAGCCCGAACCAATTTGAGTTGCTAAGCGTATTCTTTGTGCTTCTCCACCAGATAACGTAGCCGCACTACGAGCAAGTGTTAAATAATCTAACCCTACATCTATTAGAAATCCTAGTCTACTATTTAATTCTTTTATTATCTGTTCTGCTATCATTTGGTTCTTTTGACTTAAATGTAAGTTGTTTATATATTCTTTTATTTCATTAACAGGAAGACACGTTAATTCATATATATTAAGTTTTCCAACCTTTACAGCAAGCACTGTATCTTTGAGTCTTGTTCCATTACATTCTTTGCAAGGTATAGTATTCATATATAGCTCATAAAAGCTTCTCATTCCATTAGATTTCGTTTCTCTATATCTTCTTTCAAGTATATTTACAACACCTTCAAATTCAGCCTCAAAGTCTCTTGTAAATGTTCTAGATTCATGTTTAAATTTAATAACTTCGCCTTTAGACCCATATAACAAAACTTCTTTAAATTCCTTAGGTATTTTATTAAATGGCGTATCTATATCTACACCATAATGCGCACATAAACCTCTCATATACATTAGCGTTACAGAGTCTACGCCAGTACTTCCCCACGCGTGGAATAGTGACGGATCAGATAACTTTTTCTTTTCGTCAGTTATAATTCTCTCTGGGTCAATTTTTAAAAGTTCACCAACGCCTGTACAATGAGGACAAGCACCATATGGAGTGTTAAAAGAAAACATTCTTGGCGTTAATTCTTCAATTGAAATATTACAGTCCGGACAAGAGTAATTTCCTGAAAACAACATTTCTTCTCCATCGACCACACTTACTAAAACTAGGTTGTTTGCTTGTTTCATTGAAAGTTCAACTGAATCTGCTAAACGAGAACGCATAGTTTCAGATACAACTATTCTATCTACAACAATTTCAATTGTATGAGCTTTTGTCTTTTCTAATTCTGGTAATTCTTCAGATAAGTCAAAAACCTCACCATCTATTCTTGCACGTACATATCCTTCTTTTATAGCCATGTCCAATATTTTTGCATGTTCACCCTTTTTACCACGAACAACTGGTGCCATAACTAAAATCTTAGTTCCCTCTTCCAGTTCCATTATTTGGTCTACTATTTGGTCTACTGTTTGCATAGTTATCTTTTTACCACACTTAGGACAATATGGCACACCAATTTTAGCATAAAGAAGGCGAAGATAATCATAAATCTCTGTTACAGTTCCTACTGTAGAACGTGGATTTTTTGATGTAGTCTTTTGGTCTATAGAAATGGCCGGAGATAGTCCATCAATGCTATCTACATCTGGTTTTTCCATTATTCCTAAAAATTGTCTTGCATAAGAAGAAAGACTTTCTACATATCTTCTTTGTCCCTCCGCATATATAGTATCAAAAGCAAGAGATGTTTTACCACTACCAGATAGTCCTGTAAAAACAGTTAAGCTGTTTTTAGGTATCTTTAAGTCTATATTTTTAAGGTTGTTTTCTCTTGCACCTTTTACAATTAATTTATCTTGCATAATATATTCCTCCTAGAATAAAATACACATAAAAAAGTATAATATACTTTAAACCAAAGTATATTATACCATATATTTTATATTGTTACTAGTACTAATTTTTGGAATTTAATATTACTTATTTTGTTGTCTAATAAGCCACATTCATCATCTTATATTTGGATGTCAGATGCCAGAGAAACTACCGCACGCACACCCAGTTTCCTATAGGCATCTGCTATGCCATCACTACACCATAGATCTGCAAAATATACCCAGTCCACGTCGCCGGTGAACATACAATACACAGCCCTGCCGATATCATTCATATAAACACAAGTAGAAGCTATCCAATACCAACCTACATCCCCCCCAAATAGCATTGTATACGCATCACTTGTTGTATCCATTAGGTCTGCAGCTTTGTATTCATAACCGTCACTCTTTAGCGTTGCAAATGTTGTTCCTTTTATTCCCGCCTCCAAATTATTTACATGTACAAATTCTGTACCATTATAAAAACGAAATCCATCCTCTTGTTCGTACGTTGTTGTTCTACTTATTCCATTTGTAGTTTTATATGATGGAAATTTAGTTCCATTATATATAAATGACACCTCATTCCCATATTCGCCTACTTCTCCTTTTTCAAATTTGGCTGTTTCTGGGGCATATCCTGTTATCTTGTTTACATCTTCTACTCTTATACTTCTTGCTCCTGTTGCGTTTTCCCCTTTTCCATATGGCACACATAATGCATCTAGTTCTGCTGGTCCATTTAGCCAATCGTTTTGTCCTTGTACTACATATTCTTCACCTCTAGTTGCATTACCTTCATTTCCTAGTTTATGTTTTGCTATATCTGCTGTTGACATTATTAGAAGTTCTCCATCTTCTGCTCCTAGTATTTTCCATCCAGCTGTGTATCCTTCTACTTCTGCATCATAGTTAAAGTCAGAACCTATTTCTAATTCTTTACTTCCTCTTTTTACTGTAAGTCCATCTTGTATCCAGCCTCTTACTACTTCTACTCCTTTTGTTGTTACAAGTATTCCATAAGCTTCTGTATTTACTTTACTGTCTGATAAAGCTTTATCTACTGCTGTTTGTAACTCACTTTGTGTTCTTGCTCCATTTGCATATGCCTCCGCCCATGCCATTTGTGTTAATTCTTTTACTGTTGCCAAATTTGTTTCATCTACTGCAATTGTTGCTTTATCTATTATTCCGCTATTATTTAATGTTAAAACAATTGCTCCTGCTAATACTATCATTACTATTATTGTTATTACTAATACTATTAATGATATACCTTTTGTCTTTTGCATTCTATTCACTCCCTTCTTTTTTTCGCAAAAGAAAGCAAAGCTAGCATAGATTTACTCTACGTTAACTTTGCTTATTTTATTACTTTTCAGGGTACAAAAAACGCCACTACTTTGTAGTGTTAATTTACATAAAAGTTGTGTGTGTGTGTGTGTGTTACAGCCTCAAGGCTTCTAGCGTTTCTCATTTGTTTTTCTCCCTCTTTATGTATTTATATTATACCAAAAGAAAAAGAAAATCAACAACATTTGTTAATTTTCTTTCTATTATTACATTTTGTTATATTTCAAGTATGCAGAAATAAACTCATCTATTTCGCCATCCATAACAGCTTGAACATTTCCTATTTCACAATTTGTTCTATGGTCTTTTACTAAAGTATATGGACAGAATACATAACTTCGTATTTGGTTTCCCCAACCATTTTCCGTAAGTTCACCCTTTATTTCTTTAAGTCTTTCTTGTGTTTTGTTCATTTCATATTGATAAAGTTTTGCTCTAAGCATTTTCATACATGTTTCTCTGTTTTGTATTTGAGAACGTTCAGTTTGACAAGCAACAATTATACCTGTTGGTATATGCTTTAGTCTTACTGCAGAATCTGTTTTATTAACATGTTGTCCTCCCGCGCCAGATGCTCTATATGTATCCATTTGTATATCTTCTGGTCTTATTTCAATGTCTATATTATCTTCTATTTCTGGCATCACATCAAGTGCTGCAAAAGAAGTATGTCTCCTTTTATTTGCATCAAATGGAGATATTCTAACAAGCCTATGTACTCCTTTTTCAGATTTAAGGTAACCATATGCGTATAGCCCTTTTACACCAAATGTAACACTTTTAATTCCAGCTTCATCACCTTCTTGAATATCATAAAGTGAATATTCAAATCCGTTCTTTTCACACCATCTAGCATACATTCTATTTAGCATTTCGGCCCAGTCTTGTGATTCTGTTCCACCAGCGCCCGCATGTATTGTTACTATTGCATTTAAAGTATCGTACTCTTCCGAAAGAAGGGATGCTGTTTCTAGTTTTTCTACTTTGCTTTCTAGTAATTTAATATCTCTTTCAATATCTTTAGCTATAACTTCATCATATTCTTCTTTTAAAAGTTCATATGCAAGTTCTACGTTTTCATAAGCTGTATTTGTTTTATCGAAAGAAGCAAGTTCCACCTTCAAATCTTTTATTTGTTTTAAAATTTCTCCGCTATTTTTACTATCGTCCCAAAAACCTTGTTCCATAGTTTTTTGTTCTAATTCATTTAAAACTTGTCTTTTACTTTCTATTTTTAAAGTGTTCTTTATTTCATTTATTGTCTTTTCAAATTCTAAAAGCTTATCTTTTATATCTGTAAGTTCCAATTTATATATCCCTCCATATACCAGTTTTATCTGGCATATATTCAAATTCCATATACTCATCTTTAGTTGGATGAATAAATTTTAAGCTACAAGCTACAAGTGCTAAATCTCCTTTTATTCCACCATATTTTACATCTCCGAATAAAGGGTGTCCTATATGTGAAAATTGCACTCTTATTTGATGATGGCGACCAGTATATAATTTTATTCTTGTATAAGTATATTCTTTTTCATTATACTTTGTATGACCTATTACCTTATATTCTAACTGTGCTAATTTAGCATTCTTTTTACTACTTTCAACCACACTACTTATATTAGTTCTTTCATCCTTAAAAAGATAATTTTCTAATCTTCCGTCTTGCTCTAAATTACCAGTTAAGGCTGCTATATATTCCTTTTTAAAATCACCTTCACGAATGCTGTTAGATAATCTACTTGCCGCTTTTGATGTTCTAGCAAACACCATAAGGCCTGATGTCATTCTATCTAATCTATGCACTAAGCCAAGATATACTTCTCCAGGTTTGTTGTATTTTTCTTTTATATACGCCTTAACAAGTGTTAACATATCTATATCTCCAGATTTATCTGCTTGAGAAGGCACACCACTTGGTTTTATTACAACTATTACGTGATTATCTTCATATAAAACATTTAAATTTTCCATTTACTCACCTAAAAACAAAACCTCACATACTCGTGAGGTCCCCATTCTTATTTTTCTTCTTTTTTAGCCTTTATTTCAACTACTTGTCTTTTATTGTATTTACCACAAGCAGGGCATGCTTTATGTGGAAGTATAACTTCTCCACATGCTTCACAAGTTGCAAGTGATTTTTCTTCTAATTTCCATGTAGAACGACGAAGTGCTGTTCTAGCTTTTGACCATCTTCTTTTTGGTTGTGCCATTTTATTTCCCTCCTTTAAGTAAACAATAAATGTCTAGTTTTCTTCATTACCCAAATATTATATATTATGTTAAAGCTAATGTCAAGTGTATTCGTTCAAGTTTTTGCTGTTGCTTGTCCTAATTTTTATTATACTCTAAAAATTTTTCTTCCAACAGTTTAAAATCACAACATCTACTTGTTATCCTATCATTTAATCTTCCTTTATTATATAGAAAAATAAACCAAGATATTTTCTCATATAACGCTCGTTTATTATTGTTTAGAAAACTCAACTGATTCTCTAACAAAGTTTTATACTTTTGATCTTGTATTATTGGTAATACCTCAAATAACACTTCAATAGGAACAGGAATCATATTATTAATATTTACTACTCCAAGTTCTCCATTTTTTATTTTATATATGTCTACGGCTTTATCTTTTATCCTTTTATGTTTCTCTTTTGGTGAATGCAAAGGCACAAAATAGTGGGAATCCTTGTGAGACTAGACAACACCCACATAAGGTCTAGTCTTATTCTTGTTATATGCTACCCTTGTATCAAATTGCCTTAAATAGTCAATGTATTGTTCCGAAATATAATATAATTTAAAATTTTTCATAATACCTCCTAAAATTAATGATGCTATTATACTTAGCAAACAGACTATTTGTCAACGTATTTCAAGCAATTTCTATCACTTTTCATCGCAAGTTTAGGCATATTTCGACATTAATTATAATATAGTTAATAAAGAAATTAGCAGAGCTATAGCTCTGCTAAAACTTTTTAATTCCCTACTATGGCAAGGGTATTCCGACTTTTTTAATAGTGTTTATTTACTATTAATACTATATTCATTATACTCTAATTTTGTGAGAATTTCAAGGTTTGTCTATATTTATTTTAATGTTTCCATAACTTTATTTAAATCACAAAGTTCTTGGTTTCCTGTTTCCATATTTTTTAAGGTAAGTAGATTTTGTTTTTGTTCGTCTTCACCAATTACAATTACATATGGTACACCTATTCTATTTGCATAGTTCATCATAGTTTTTACACTTTTTTTAGTATAATTCACTTCTGTATTTATATCTTGTTTTCTCAGTGCTGTAGCTACAGAGAATGCATAAGACATATCTTCAAGCATAGGAAGTACCATAACCTTAGCCGTTGTAGATTCTTCAGGCTTAACAATTTCGGCTTCTCTTAATTTATAAAACAAACGAGAAAGGCCAATAGATATACCAACACCAGGTAATTTTTTGTTTGTATAATATTCTGCCAGATTTTCATACCTACCACCAGAACATACGCTTCCCATTTCTGGATAATCATTTAAAATCGTTTCATAAACAGTACCTGTATAATAATCTAGTCCTCTTGCAATAGTTAAATCTATTTTAAAATTCTTGTCCGGTACACCAAACGCTCTAATTCCATTCACTACTTGTTTTAATTCTTCTAGTCCTTCTGCATAGGCTGCACTTTGTACATTTAGATTAGCTAGGCTTGCTAATACTTCATCTTGAATTCCTCTTATAGATATAAATGTCATAATACTGTTGATTTGTAGTTTTTCCAGTTCTAATTTTTCTAATTCTTCAGTTACAGCACCTAGTCCAATTTTTTCTAACTTGTCTACTATTCTTAGAATATCTGCCGCTTTATTTTCTAATCCTAATGATTCAAAGAATCCGTTTAATATCTTTCTGTTGTTTATTCTTATTGTGAAGTTATCAAAACCAAGATTTGTGAATGTATCATATATTATAGCTGGTAGTTCAGCATCAGTCATTATGCTTAGTGTCTCGTCACCAATAACATCTATATCACATTGATAAAACTCTCTAAATCTTCCTTTTTGTGTTCTTTCGCCTCTAAACACTTTTCCCATTTGGTATCTTCTAAACGGGAATGCAATTTCACCCGAATGCATTGCAACATATTTAGCTAGAGGTACAGTTAAATCAAAACGCATTGAAATATCTGTATCCCCCTTTTCAAATCTATATATTTGTTTTTCAGTTTCTCCACCTGCTTTGGCAAGAAGTACATCTGAATACTCTAAAATTGGAGTGTCAAGTGGTGTAAAACCAAATTTTTCATAAGACATACGTATTTTGTCATAAATCTTGTTAAATAAAACCTGGTCTGCTGGAAGTAATTCTATAAATCCTGCTAGATTTCTTGGTTTAATTTTACTTATTTTTTCACTCATTATTTTCACCTTCAATATGATTATTTTAACACAACTTAATATACTTTGCAAACACCTTTCCCTTTATATTTAATATATTTCTACAAAATTTCACATAATATATATCTACACAAGTTGCACAATTTATGTTATAATCTTTTTCGGAGGTTAACTATGACAAGTATTGCTAAAAAAAATCTATTTGGATATACAAAAGGCGAAGAAATTTTTAACTGGGTATCACATACAGTTGGTGCTGGTCTTGGAGTTGCTGCACTTGTTTTAATGATAGTGTTTGCTGCTATAGGGAAAGGAACTGCTATAGATATTGTTGGTGTAAGCATATTTGGTGCAACATTGATTATTCTTTATACAATTTCAACTCTATATCACGCACTTACAAACGAAAAAGCAAAAAAAGTATTTAAAGTATTAGACCACTGTTCAATATACGTTTTAATTGCTGGTACTTTTACCCCAATTTGTTTTACACTTATACGTACAGTAGGTTATAAAATGATAATACTTGTGTCTGCAGTATGGGCATGTGCTATTTTAGGAATTGTACTTTATGCTTGTTTCCCTAAGAAGTTCAAAGTTCTTCACGTTATATTATATATAGCTATGGGATGGAGCATAATGTTTCTTGCAAAAGATTTTATAGCTGGCTTAAAAACTATAAATGCAATGTCTACTCTATACTTTTTACTAGCTGGTGGTATTGCATATACAGTAGGAGTTATATTTTACGCATTTAAAAAAATACCATATTTTCATTCAATATTTCACTTGTTTGTATTAGGCGGCTCAGTATGTCACTTTTTTGCAGTTATGTGTTTGATATAACAAATTAATAATATAAATATATTATAGATTGAGACGCTTTAAATTAGCGCCTCAATTTATTTCTAACATTTCCTTTATCTTAGTAACATTTCTTGCAACTATATTATATCCTCTTTTTGCTAAATAATTTGCCTTAGAAACATCTAAGAGAGATACATTGTGCAGACATAGATGTATATTTACGTCTGCTTTAGATATTTCATCCATATTTATAGAATGAGTCATTATATTGTATGCTTGTGCAGAAATTCCTACAACGTTTTCTATACTAAATGTTGGCCTTTTGTTACAATCAAAAGTTACAGCTATAACCTTATCTGCGCCCATTTTCTTTAATACTTCTACAGGTGTATTTACTCTAACGCCACCATCTACATAATAATCTTCATCTAGTTTTTTAGGCACAAACACACCTGGTACGCTACAGCTAGCTCTAATTATACTTGCTAAATCCCCACTATTATAATATGAAGGAATATCATCATACTGTACATCTTCTTGTATTAAACAACTTCTATGGTAGTTTAATTTTTCCTCTTTATTATTCCAAAAGTATACTATTTCACCAGTGTTCAAATCTACAGTCGGAATCGCAATAGGCATATTAAGATCATTTATATCTTCAATACCTTTATTTTTCAAAACATATCTTAATAATTTTTCTAATTTGCTTCCTTTTATAAAGCCCTTTATACTTACTTTTTTATTAATAACTGAACCAAATAATTTAAATCCAACATTTTTGTCTATATCTATAATATTATCTTTATATTTATTTACAAGTTGTAACATTTCGTTAGGTGTATAGCCTGCTGCATAAAGTGCTGCTATTATACTCCCCGAACTTGTTCCTGCTATGTAATCTATTTTTATACCATAATCTTTTAATGCTTCTATTACGCCAATATGCGCCATCCCTTTAGCTCCGCCACCACTTAGCGCTAGTCCTATACTCAAAAAATACACCTCCAGTTTAAAAACTTTCAGTGTATTATATGTCTTTTTTTATATTTTGCTACTTAACCACAGATATTGCAACTCCGTCTCCCACATCCATTACACAAGATACAAGATTCGGATTTGTCGTAACCGCATTTATGTACTCTCTTAGTCTATTTACAGCCGTTCTATGTTTATGCTCGTTATAATCACTCATAACCATTCCTCTTAATAAAACGTTATCTGCTATAATTAAAGAACCTGGTTTTGTAAGTCTTAATGCTTCTTCTAAGTATTTCATATATTGTCCCTTTGCAGCATCTATAAATATAACATCAAACTTTTCATTTAGCGTTTGCATATGTGTATATGCATCAGAGTTTACAACTTCAATTACATTCTCTTTCCCTAATTCTTTTATGTTCTCTCTTGCAACATTTGCTGTTTTTTCATCTAATTCCATTGTTATAATTTTTCCATTTTCTTTTAAATATTTAGAAAAATTAAGAGCAGAATAACCCACAGCTGTTCCAACTTCCAAAATACTTTCTGGTTTTCTTATAGCAAGAATTGTCTCTATAAACTGAAGCGAAGCGTCTTGAAGAATCGGCACATGATTTTCTCTTGCTTCTTTTTTAATTTTTTCCATTTTAGTCATATCTAACATAAACTTTTCCCCTATTTCTCTCTTCCATAAATTATATTCATTACTCGTTCTGTTTCTTTAGTAAGTAATTCTTTATCTTTTATATTTTCCTTTGTAATTTTTAACCTTACAGGTTTGTTATATGTAACTTTAACTTTACCAAATAATCTATAATCTTCTGTTATATGTACTGGAATTATTTCTACCCCTGCTGTAGCTGCAATATATGTTGCACCATTTTTAGCTTTTACATTTTTAAGTCTTGCTTTTCTTGTTCCTTCAGGGAATATTAAAAGATTTTTGTTTTCTTTAGTTACAACATTTACTGCATGAAACACGTGCCCAAAATCTTTTTTTCCCCTTGCTATTGGAAATGCACCAACTTTTTTAAATATCCAACCTAAAGGTTTAAATTTGAAAAGTTCTTCTTTAGCCATCATAGCCAAATTATATATGTCTGACCAAATAAAGGGAGCATCCATCGAGCTTACGTGATTTGACATCAAAACATAATTTTTATCTTTTTGTATATTTTCTTTACCTTCATATTCTACTCTATAACAAATTCTACATATTATTATTTTTACTACATTTTTTAATACTCTAAGCAACTTTTATACCAATCCTTTTTCTCTAACTAATTCTAATACTTTTTCCACAACTTCCTCTTTAGACATATTTGTGTTATCTATTTCTACCATATCTCTTGTCTTTATAAGTGGAGATATCTTTCTTGTTGTGTCCAATTCATCTCTCCTTATTATATATTCTAGCACTTCTTCATATGTTGTTTCTTTATTTTTTTCTAACATATCTTTATATCTTCTCTCGGCTCTCGTTTCAACAGCCGCTGTTAAAAATATTTTTAAATCTGCGTCTGGAAAAACCACACTTCCAATGTCCCTTCCTTCTGCTACAACATTTTGAGTTCCTGCCATAGCTCTTTGTTTTTCTCTCATATATTCTCTTACAATTAAAATATGTGCTACTTTTGCCGCTACAATCCCTACCTGTTCCGTACGTATTTTGCGTGATACATCTACACCATTTAAAAATACTTTTACTACGCTATTTTCATTTTTTAAGTATATATCTACATTTTTTAAAATATTTGCTACTTCTGTTTCATCATCAACATTTATATTGTTTTCTATACAATAAAGGGCAAGTGTTCTATACATTGCTCCCGTGTCTATATTTAATACGTCTAACCTTTGAGACAACCCTTTTGCAACACATCCTTTACCCGCACCAGATGGACCATCAATGCTAATTTTATATCCCACTTTTAAAATCCCCCTTTATTTTTCATCCAAAGTATGATATCATATATGTGGCCCAAAGTAAAGGGGGAATTTGAATGCAAGAGACAGATATTTTCGACAAAAGACTCATAGTTTTATTTGTTCTAAAAGAATCTAAGACAGGACTTACTACAGAACAAATCTCTAAACTGTGTTCAGAATTTGACGATATTACATATATAGATATTTGTATGTTTATAGACTCATTAAAAAATAGTGAGTATATATTAGAAACATACGAAAATAGCAAATGTGTTTATACTTTAACAGAATCTGGACTAAATATTTTAAACGAACTTATTGAACTTGTACCTGGTATAAGCCTACTTAATATGAAAAACATACTAAAAGAAAAAATGGAAGATTACAAACAAGAATATGAAATAGATACTATAATTCTTCCAATTAAAAAAGACGAATACAAAGTCAGCTGTTTTATTAAAGATGGCAATGATGAACTTATAAACTTAACAATATATGCTGGTGATAAAGAAAATGCTAAAAAAATAGCAAATAATTGGAAACAAAACGCTGATGAATTATATGGTAAAATAATAGAGCTTATGACAAATTAAGTCATAAGCTTTATTATTTTATTTCTCTATTATCCTCTAGTTACTCTATCTCTAATACAAACTCCTCTACAAATAAGCTTCCATCTTTCAAACTAATATATGGACTATAGCTATATTGTTCATCATCTTTATTTACTCTAAGTAAACTATTTGCAATAATATCCGATACATTACAAGTTATATAAAATGGTTTATCCTTTGTTTTAATATATTTCTCATTCATTACAAAATCTATTTCGTCTGCTTCATCCATAGAAAGAGAATATACTTCTACATCGCAGTCCCTTGGTATAATTAAATATTTTTCCGTTCCTTCTAACTCTACTGTTTCAAAATCTCTTGTATTAAAATATCTGTCTACAATAGTATAATCATAATCTTGTTCTAATCCACCTATATATATTATTCCTAAATGTTTTCCATCATCCTTCTTAAAAGGTAATTCTGTTTTTAAATATGTTGGTTTATTAAAAAAAATAAAGTATGCTCCTATACTAACTACTATTAAAACAATTAAACCGATTAAAGCTATCCATCTTTTCTTCATATATACTCACCTAAGATATATTATCACAAGGATAAAAGAAAAACAAGAAAACATTATTTTTATTTTCTTGCTTTTTGATTCTTATTGTTTTATTAAACTTCTTTTATTCTCTTTTTCTAATTCTTTCAAACTTTTTCTAGGTGTTGGCAAATCTTCTGGCATTGTTCCACCATTTTTTGCAATTACTTCTCTAATATTTTTTCCAATATTATAATGAGTGTTGTTGGCCTGTGTTTCTGTAGAGATATTATCTCTTTTTAATTTTGATTCGGTCTGTGTAATACGAAATAGATTAGCAGCAAGTTCTTCACTTCCCATATTGTCTAAAATATCTTCTCTATATCTTAAACCTTTTCTTTTAGCAATATCATCAGCCGTTTCCCCATTATATAATCCTTTGTAACCAGCATTATGGAATTTATCAAAATTTTTAACTCCTGCTTTCTTAGCAGCCTGATTAAGTGAATAGTTTCCTTTTCTTGTTAAATTCCTTTGATAAAATCTCTTTTCATCTTCTGTTAGCGAACTATATTCTTTCTCAGTAATTTCTTGTTTTCTAGTTTGTATTGCAAAATATGTTTGCGCAAGAGCAATAACTTCTTTTCTTGAATCACCATTTTGCGCTATTAAATAACACGCATAACGAGTCAATTTGTAATCTTTTATAAGAGACTTTCTACCTTTACCAGAAGTTATTGACTTGTCGGCGCCGACAAAATGATCGAATGCACTAATACCGCTGTTTTCACAGGAATGTATTGCTTTAATTATAACTCCTTCAAACTTACGCCATTCAGTATAATCTAATACGAGTTGTAACTCTCTTGCTAGCCAATATTCATTTCCCCATTCATCGATATGCTTCATTTGTTCAAAAGTTGTAATGTTATTATTTTCAATCATAATAAAATCATCTACCTTTCTTTTATACAGGTATAATTTTAGAACATTTGTTCTAAAATGTCAATAGATTTGATTCAACTTCCTCAACTTTTCATCGCAAAATTCGACATTTTTGCATTCAGAAATTTAATAACATTCCTATAAAAGAAAAACAAGAAAACATTATTTTTGTTTTCCTGTTTTTTGATTATCCTTTTTAGTTTTTTCTTTTTTCTTTTTTGGTGTATCTTTTACAGGTGCTACTAAATGTATTACTGCACCTACCATATACATTATATTCTCAGCATTGTTCATTGATATACCTTTACCTATTGCCTTACCACCAACAGTAATCATAGCAACAAAGGCACTTAATACCAAGCTAACTATTACAACATCAATACTTAATATTGTACTTAATTTTATAGCAATAAGTGCACCTGCACTACCAGATACTATGCCACATATATCCCCTATAAGGTCATTAGATATATTTGTTGCTCTATCTTTTGCTTTTAAAAGTCTAAGTACTTCTTTTGCACCACTATGTTTTTTGGCAGCTTTTGCGTGAAATGGTGCTTCTTCACATGTTGCAATCGCCATACCTATCATGTCAAACATAATACCTAATGCTATAACTAACACTAGTACTATAATTGCCATAACAAGGTTCATTTTTTCAATTACTACGTTTGAAACTCCTCCAAATACCATTGCTAGAGCAAAGGTTAGTATAAACGTAGTTATTAACCATTTTTTATTCTCTTTCATAACTTTCCTTTATACTATATATGATATGGCAATGAATTAAGTAAATTTTGTGGCTTGAGGTCAAGTCGGATTTCCCTACCGTCTACTCTTCGTTACCTATAGCGGTTTCCCTTTAAAGACTGCATCCAGTTGTCACCGAACTGGCTACTTGATTATCACTTAGTCCACACTGTAATCCTTAAATCATTCACGTTTTTGTGACACTCTAGAGGTTTTCCCTGACAGAGTTTCACTGTTCTTATTCGCTTTTGCAAAACTAATTTCAGAAACAGAGTTATATTCATCCCAAAGTTTCACGCACGACTAGCTACAATTATATAGTACTCTCTATATAAAGGTCTACACAAGTTGTGAAGCTGAAAAAGGCTCGACTTATATGCCATTACAAGCTTTACCTTAATCTTACCCCTTATACTTACACCCCAATCTGGGCGAATGCAGCATAAATACAAGGTGCCATTAATGTGCTATTCGATGGATTTTTAGGCCCATCCTAAAACAGCTATTCTGACTAGAATAGTGTGCCATACGTATAGTATTATACCATTTTTATGTTTGAAAGTCAAATTTTATGATTTTTTCTTCCATGTAAATTTTGCAAAGTTTATATTAGTTTACTATTTATATTATGTCTTCTCTATTAGATGATAAATTTAAAACTCGTAGTGTGACTTTGTCACATTCTTACGAGTTTTAACTATGTATTTCTGAATACGTTTGCTTTTTATTTTTTCTAACCTTTGTGTTCAGCCACTTATATTTGGATGTCAGATGCTAACGATACTACCGCACGCACACCATACTCACCGCAGTCCGTGTAACCATACGAGTCCCACAAGAAGTACTGGCTTACGAGCTCGCCTTCCACACTGAACATGTTGAACCAAGCATAGTTAGTATCTGTATAAACACAAGGAGAGGCAAGCCAATACCACGCATCTTCATTACCATATTCACCAAATAACATTGTATATGCATCACTACCATATTCTATTGTCTCTAATTTTGCTAGAAAATAAGTATAACAGTCACTCTTTAATGTTGCAAATGTTTTTCCTTTTTCTCCTGTTGTTAAATCATTTACATGTACAAACTCTTTACCATTATAAAAATGGAATCCATTACTATGTCCATATGATAACGCTCCACTTACTCCATTGCTTCCAGAATATGCAGGCTTATTTGTCTCGTTATATGAATATGTTACTATATTCCCATACTCATATAGTTTCCCTTGTTCAAATGTTGTTTTTTCATATCCTGTTATTTTATCTACATCTTCTACTCTTATGCTTCTTGCTCCTGTTGCACTTTTTCCTTTTCCATACGGTTCACATAAGAAATCTAAATCTGCCGCTCCATGTAACCAGTCGTTTTGTGCTTCTTCTAAATTCTTTCCAGTTCCCTCTAACAAATCAAAAGTTTCATCACCTAATCTATGTGTTGTTATATCACTGTCCGACATTATTAAAAGTTCACCATTTTCTGCTCCTAGTACTTTCCAGCCTCCTTCATAACTCTCTACCCCTGAGTCATATTCAAAGTCGCTTCCTATATTTAATACGTCGTCTCCTCTTTTTACTGTTAATCCTTCTTGTATCCATCCATTTGCTACTTCTACTCCATTTGAAGTCGGATCGTAGCCATGTCGTTCTGTGAGCCAAGGAGTTGACTCTCTACCTTGTCTTCCTAAGACCGCTTGGCCTACCGACTTAAATTTAATACGTCGTGTCGTCTTTTTACTGTTAATCCTTCTTGTATCCATCCATTTGCTACTTCTACTCCATTTG
>JAZSRF010000079.1:0-2601 GCA_045538335.1 Clostridia bacterium
AAGTATGATATAATATATATGTAAATGGTTGACAAGTTTTCAATGGAATAGTCAAGACCTCACACTCCTACTTGACTATTGCATTGAGGACTTGTCCCCGACGGAAAAAGGTTGTGGCTACGTCCAAACCACAACAAAAGGGCTTCCGAGCAGACGCCGACGGAATAATAAATTAAGCGTTCGTTTTCATAGAGTTTAAAGTTAATAACTCCTTCGCACATCGACTGCGTAAGGCTCGAATGACTTGACCGCCTTCAAAAGGTAACGCGGACGTATACTAACGCGAGAGATATTAGTTGACTTTATGTGAGAAGTTTCAATAAGAAACTTAACTCCACTCCTAAATATTTGAATAATGCACTGCCCGACGGAAATGTATTATTGAGTTATTTAGCCCGACGGAAATGTGTTTGATAGATAACCACAGCAAAACTATCCCCACCTACCTCCCAAGTAGGCGACGGAAAAAATTAAATTAGGTATTGACAAGCGATAGTGCTTGTGATATAATATAATAGTAAAATACAATATGAAAGGTTAAAAAGGTGGTAAAAATGAAAGTAATTGTATTTGATACTGAAACAATAGGAAAGGTAAGTCAAGATTTAATCAATACGGGTTATCAAGTGTTAGATATTAATATTCAACACGGCGACGGAAAAATTCTTGTAGAGCGTGATTATTTGGTTCGTAACTTGGTTGATAATAAAGTGTATTGTTTAAATGATGACTTTGTAGGTGCTGAAAAATTAGCAATGTTTGAAAAGAGTATTGCCGACGGAAAATCAATTAAACGTAATTTAAAACAAATCTATCAAACAATAGGAAATGACCTTAAAAAACATAATGTGTTATTCGGTTATGCGTATAATTGTAGATTTGATTTAGATAAGTTTAAAACTCAAGTGCCCGACGGAACACTTAATCCATTTGATAGTATTCCAGTGTTTGATATTTGGGATTATGCGGTAGCATACATTTGTAATACTGAGGACTATAAAAATTGGGCGACGGAAAATAAAATATTCACTGAAGGTGGCGGTTATATTTCAACAAGTGTTGAAAGTGTATGTAAATACTTATATAAGGATTTAAACTTCAAAGAAGACCACACCGCATTAAGTGATGTAAGACACGAAGCATATATTTTGCTTGAGTGCGTAAAACGTGGTGCTGACATTACAAGACCATTAAAGACAAATCACTTTATACCAAATAATGTTGAAAGAACTGAAATTATTGTGGTCGACGGAAATGAACAAGAAATCAAGTTCAAGAAAAAATATGTCCGCAATGGGAAGACTTACTACAAATCGTAGTAGGTCGCCCGACGGAAAACACATTGACAAATAAAGTTAAATATAGTATAATATATATATGAAAGGTAAGGTAAAAAACTATGGAAGATAAAATTATATTAGTTCGTATAGAATGTTTAAGTGACCCTTATGAGTGCGATGCCGACAGAATTATAGTAGGAGTATATGATAAAAATGACCCCTATTTAAAAGACATTATAAAACCCGACGAATATCCACCATATGAGGTATATGACATCCATCCTAATGGAAAAGTAACTATTAATAAAAAAATGAGTACTTATTTAGAAAGATATTATGAAAATGGTGGAAAGTAAAAGATTTTCCCCGACGGAAGTTGAGAGTTAAATCTCTTGACTTCCAAGAGTAGATATGATATAATATTAATATGAAAGGTAAGGTAATTAAAATGAAAGATATTGAACTATATGCACTTATCCCCGACGGAGATGATACTTGGCGTATCGTGAATGAAGATAACATTTTCATTATGGATATTCACGACTATGATGTTGAAAGTATATGTGAAAATATTTGTAATGACAGTTATATGGAAAGATATAGTGCGGAAGAATTTATTGAACATAATTGGGAAGAATTTACAGATAATTTCTCACCACAAATAACTAATTGTACATCTTGTGAAAATTGGGATAAGTTTTGTGCTTGGTATGACCGCTTAGTTGTTGAATATTTAACAACCGAATTAATGAATATTTATAATAATAGACTGCTTAATTTTGAGTAGTCTTTTTTATTTCATCTGATTTTTCCGTCGGGTAATTTCCGTCGGTGGGGACGGAATTCCGTCGGGTATTATACCATAAATTTGCCGCGTGTCAATAGTGATTTCCGTCGGGTATTTTATTTAACATAATATATTTTATAGGAAGTTAAAAATTTTGTGGGTGTAAATGTGGGTGTAAATGTGTATGTAAACGTTTTCATTGCAACCTTATTTGGTTGCATTTAGTTGCATTTAGTGCTTGCAACCTTATTTGGTTGCGAATTTTCTTGGGCTTTCATTTAACATAATATATTTTATAGGAAGTTAATTTCCGTCGGATATTTTATCATACTTTAGGGTTTTTGTCAAGTGGAAAACGTTTTCATTTCCGTCGGGTGGTTCGTATGTATATACATAAATATGTATATATGTAAATATGTATATCAATATTTACGGACGTATGTATATATGTATATACATAAATACTTAAAGCTGTAAATATGGTTTTATGTATATATGTAAATACATAAAGGTGGGCCGTATGTATATATGTAT
>JAZSRF010000029.1:0-2403 GCA_045538335.1 Clostridia bacterium
ATGACCTGTTTTACTCTTTGCTTCTACTCTATAGTTACTTTCTACTTTCATTAATCCTAAAAACACTAAATATGGTACATTGTATTTTTTACACATATTATATGCAAATTTTTGAAGATTCAACGATAAGTTTATGTCATACTTTTTGAATCCAGCATCAACTTCTAAGTCTTTTGCTGTTATTCTTGCCGCGCTATATCTAGATGTTGGCACTATTTTTGTTCCAACTTCTATTACTTGGTTTACTGGTTCTTTCTCTATAGTCTCGCTTATTATTGTTGTTGAAATCAAGTTGTTGTTTGCATCATATTTTGCAGTATACACAACCATTTTTTGTCCAGATTCACCTTTTTGTAGTGTGTTTTTTGTACCTCTATATAGATTTGCGTTAGATTTCTCCACTTTTTCGTAATCTATATATTGGATTTCTTCTATTATTCTTTCAGTCGTACCGACTGTTACACTCGCTCTATATTCCGAAATGTCGAGCATTGCTACTTCATCTTCGGAATATATTCTGATTTCCATGTTATCTTTAAGGATTGTCTCTACATTCGGATATACTATAGCTTTTTCGTCTATGTGTATATTGTTTTGCATTAACATTCCTTCAACAGTATTAGACATTGTATTAACTGTTATTCTGTCACCATAATAATTTATAGTTACAGACTTTGTTTGAAAGCTAACTACAACTAAACCTACTGTTACAAACACCACCATACATGTAAACATTACAGTGAGTTTTCTTAACATGTAAAGTTTATCCTCTTTCAATAAAACTCCTCCTTACGACATGGTCGTACGATATAATTATACTATTTTTTGTATATCTTGTCAAATACCCGTTATTTCACACATTTTAGCATATATCTTAAAGCCACACAGCAAGCTCTACTACTAGTATATTATACGTTTTATATATTATGTACAAGTGTGCCTTAATATATTGCATTTTAATTTTTTTAATGATAAAATGTAACCATTAGGAGGTATTCAATATGGGATGGATTATATTTGGTGTTGTCGTTGTAGCTATAGCACTTTGGTTCGTTGGAGTATATAACAAACTTATATCTCTACATCAAAGAGTTAAAAATGCATGGGCTCAAATAGACACACAATTAGTAAGAAGATTTGATTTAATACCAAACTTAGTTGAAACTGTTAAAGGTTATGCTAAGCACGAATCTGATACTTTAGAAAAAGTTATTGCAGCTAGAACTCAATATATGTCTGCAAATGGTGATGTTGAAAAAATGGCGCAAGCTGAAAACATGCTTTCTGGAACTTTAAAAAGCATTTTTGCTTTATCTGAAGCTTACCCAGAATTAAAAGCAAATGTTAATTTCCAACAAATGCAAACTGAATTAACAGGAACTGAAGATAAAATAGCATACGCTAGACAATTCTATAACGATACAGTTCAAATGTTTAATACAGAAATTGCAAAATTCCCTAACAGCTTAGTTGCTAAAACAACTGGTGGTGGAAAATTCGTAGACCAACCATTCTTTGAAGCAGCAGCTGAAGAAAAGAAAAAATGTAAGAGTACAATTCTAGAGGTGAATTATGATACTTAAAAGCGTACAAGATAATAAAAGATCTTCGTTCTTTATAGTATCACTGTTTATTGTAATTATTATGGTAGGCGTATACTTTGTATGCTATGCTTTGGATTTAGGCTTTTTGTCTGTTCCAATTGCCGTAGTAGGTGCAGTAGTGCCTGCCATAATTTCTTATAAAAACTGTGATAAAATAGTTCTATCACTTAACGGTGCTAGACCAGCTACAAGAGAACAAGACTTATTATTAAGTAATTTATTAGACAATATGTGTATAGCTTCTGGTTTACCAAGACCAAAGCTTTATGTAATAAATGATGCTAGTCCAAATGCATTTGCTACTGGAAGAAATCCAGAAAATGCAGTTATTTGTGTTACAACAGGGCTTTTAGATAAATTGGACAAATATGAACTAGAAGGTGTTTTAGCTCACGAATTATCTCACATAAAAAACTATGATATATTATTATCTACAATAGTTTCAATATTTGTGGGATTTGTAGTTATCCTTTCAGATTGGTTCACTAGATGGAGTTTTAGACGTAGTAGCAATAGCGATAACAAGAACCCTATTTTTGTTATTATTGGATTATTATTCTTAATACTATCTCCAATATTTGCTACACTTATGAAACTTGCAATATCTAGAAAAAGAGAATTCTTGGCAGATGCTTCTGCTATAGAAATGACTAGAAATCCAGATGGATTAATTAGCGCATTACAAAAGATAGCTTTAGATCCCGATCCGATTGAAGTTGCGAATAAATCTACAGCACATATGTATATATCTAATCCATTTAAGGATAAGACATCAGATTTATTCTCTACACACCCAAGC
>JAZSRF010000028.1:0-3364 GCA_045538335.1 Clostridia bacterium
CGTATTATTACTTTATGTTTGTAATAAAATTATATTTCTATTTTTGATGGTTGTATTGTTGTTTCTACACTTAATACAGTATCATCTTTTAATGTAGGTATATTAGGTAGTTCTATTGGTTCTTGTGTTGGTGTTTCTAGCGGATATATAACATAGACAGGTTCATTTTTACTGAATTGAGTAGATAAATATTCAGTAACTTTATCTATATTTGTAAATTCATTAAGGTCTAAATCTAATAAGAAATTGTTACCAGTGCTATTAGGCGAACATATATTAATTATAGAATCATTATAATATCCTGCACTAGTATTATATTTTGCTATATTACAATACAATTCGGTCCTCAATATTTTTGCTCCCCATTCACTCATTGAAATATATGCATTCATTACATTTATATGAGCTGCTGTTTGTCTCATCCATGTTTCTTGTCCACTAAATTCAATATAAGCTGTATTTCTTACAACTTTACCACTCTCAAAATCTATATAATCTACCGCATCCCCAACTTTTCTTAGTGGTTCATCTAAATAGATATTAACTTTTTGTTGTTCTACGTATGGTTCGTAAGCTGTTGCTTCTGTTCCATATTCTAATTGGTATGTGATATTATTTTGCGAAATAGTTTTATTGTGCACTCTTATAAATATACCGTATATCAC
The DNA here is from genome assembly GCA_045538335.1 of Clostridia bacterium. GTDB lineage: Bacteria > Bacillota > Clostridia > TANB77 > CAG-465 > UMGS1649. The sequence continues at coordinate 666 of JAZSRF010000028.1, forward strand.
AGTTCCTTTGGGAATTACTTTTGTCACAGAACTTGTTGCAGTGTATAGACCATTAGTTGTACGAACAGCAAGTATATTATTACTATCTCCAATATAATTAGTTGATAAAACAGCATCTTGGGTTAATGTGAATTTTACTTCGCCTTCCGTTGAACTACCAAAAAAATAATAATCAGATATGTCTGTTCCGATTACTCCGTTCGCATTAATCGTGCCATCTTCATTTACCGTCCACGAAATACCTCTTATATCTCTATCTTCAATTGCCTTATGAATTAAATTCTTACCACTTACTTTAACTGGTATTTTATATCCATAAGGCTCAAATTCATCTTTTACTTCACTTACGTAAAGATTTTCATATTTAACTTGTGCTGCTTCTTCACTTCCATAATTAAAGAAAAGTCTTAAATTTACACTACTTTGTCCTGTATATGTGAATGTTCCATTAACATGTATTCTTCCATTCTCTTTAAATGTATTATTGATTCCACTATTAATGCCAAGAGTTAAAATAACGTATGTTGGTTTATTAGTAGTTTTACCACTAACTACTATATCTCCACCAAAGTTATATGTTTTACCTATTTCTAACCCCAAATCATTTGCACTAATTAACGTATAATCATACGTATTGGGTGTACTTGTTAATTCTAGTGTTCCAGTTAAATTATCATAATCAAATGTAGTGTATGATGTGGAAGCTGAAACAGTTACTTTTGACAAATCCGCTAGATTACTGGTTTTATCCCCCACACTTTGTATTTCTACTGGATTAGTTGGGCTTGGTGTTCCATTTTGTACGCTATTACCATATATTTTATAATCACTTAAATTCTCATCAAATGTTTTTGTTAATTCTAATGTTGAAGTATCTTCTTGACCTTCTGAAGATGCTGTTAACTGTTGCGCATTTCTTTTTCTAATGGCTGTATAAGCTCTCTCATATGCACTTTCATCTCCATCACCATGTGAATATATTCCAGTTAATATATTAAATTGTTCTTTTGCACTTTTTGATCTATTTATATTGCTTCCAAAAGCAATTATTAAAAAGCTAGTCATAAATAATAAGCCTACTAAAACAAATATTGTAATTGAACCTTTTTTATCTCTTACATTCATATTTTTATCTCCTGTACATTAATATTATATTAGAATATTAACTTATACACTTGTATTCTTTACAATTTATAGTTATTATATTATATCTTTTTTTTTAATTCAATATAATTGACAGATTTTTTCTTTAATTATATACTTATATTGTTAATTTATTTAAATAAAAAGGAGGTTTCAAGAGAATTTTTATGAACGATTTAATTGAAATTAGATGGCACGGAAGAGGCGGTCAAGGTGCAAAAACTGCTTCATTATTACTTGCAGACGCTGCTTTTAATACTGGAAAATACATTCAAGGTTTCCCTGAATATGGTCCAGAAAGAATGGGAGCACCAATTACTGCGTATAACCGTATAAGTAACAGTCCTATTACAATTCACTCAAACATTTATGAACCAGACTATGTAGTAGTGGTAGATGACACATTATTAGATGCTGTTAATGTTACTTCTGGTTTAAAAACAACAGGTGGAATTGTTATAAATACAACAAAAGATGCAGATTATATAAAATCAAGATTAAATAATTACTCTGGAAAAATTTATACAATAGACGCAAGAAAAATTTCTATAGATGCTTTAGGAAAATATTTCCCTAACACACCTATGCTTGCAGCAATCGTAAAAATTTCTGGTGTTATGACAGTTGAAGAATTATTAGAAGATATGAAATCATCTTTCAAGCATAAATTTGCAAAAAAACCAGAGGTTATTGAACCAAACATGAAAGCATTAGAAGTTGCTTTAAAAGAGGTAAAAGAAATTTAATTTAAGGAGGTTTAACTCATGGAAATTACAATAAATACACCAGCTGAAAAACTTACAATTGGTGGAAATATATATGAAGCTGGAAATGCAAGAAAATTTAAAACTGGTGACTGGCGTAGTGTCAAACCTATATTTTTAAGTGAAAAATGTAAACAATGTGGTTTATGTTTTCCAGTATGTCCAGATGATGCTATACCAGTAAATAAAGATCAAAAAAGAGAAGATTTTAATTATGATTATTGCAAAGGATGTGGCGTATGTGCCAAAGTATGTCCTTTTGGTGCAATAGCAATGGAAGAATAATTTTAGAAAGGAATAATAAATATGAGTATTAGAGAACGTTTAAGTGGTAATGAAGCTGTTGCTACTGCAATGAAACAAATTAATCCAGATGTTGTTGCAGCCTTCCCTATAACACCTTCAACTGAAATACCACAATATTTTTCAACTTTCGTAAGCAATGGTCAAGTAGATACTGAATTTGTTGCTGTTGAAAGTGAACATAGTGCCATGAGTGCTTGTATTGGTGCTCAAGCAGCAGGTGCAAGAGCCATGACAGCTACATCTGCAAATGGTTTATCTTTAATGTGGGAAATGATATATATAGCTTCAAGTTTAAGATTACCTATAGTTTTATCTTTAGTAAACAGAGCTGTTTCTGGTCCTCTTAATATACACTGTGACCATTCAGATGCAATGGGAGTTCGTGATAGTGGTTGGATTCAATTATTTTCTGAAACAAATCAAGAAGCTTATGATAATTTAATTATGGCACACAAAATAGCAGAACATAAAGATGTACTTTTACCT
>JAZSRF010000026.1:0-1521 GCA_045538335.1 Clostridia bacterium
TCTAATATATCTTATCAGATTATCCTATATATGTTACCCACATAATATATATATGTTGTGTAAATTGAGATATATGGGATAATTTGATAAGAGGAATTATCCTCGAAGTTAAGCATTTTCCCTACTGACGAAAATGAGCGATTTATTTGATTTTCGTCAGTAGGGATTTGTTGATATGAATAATGAATGTTTGTAATATTTGTGTAGAGTATTGTTAATCATTATTGTTATTCTAGTTGTTTTATTGTTGTATTTCTACTGACGAAAATGAACGATTTCTTTGATTTTCGTCAATAAGTTAGTATCTTTGCAAAAAATATTATTTCTATGGTAACAAGAAAAATATATCTTAATCAGTTGATTAGCTTGTGTAATCAGAATCTTATAAAGGTTATAACAGGTATTCGTCGGTGTGGAAAATCAACACTTTTGTTAGAGTTTCAGAACTATTTGAAAGAAAAAGGTGTTGAAGAACGCGATATTTTATCGCTAAATTTTGAAGAAAGAGAGTATAGCAGTTTTGCACGCTGGGAAGATGTTTACGATTATATATTAGATAAACTTCCTGCGGATGGTATGAGATATGTTTTCTTAGATGAGGTACAAAATGTGGCAAACTTCGAGAAACTTGTAGATGCTCTTTTTGTAAAAAAGGATATTGATTTATACATTACAGGTTCTAATGCTTTTCTTTTGTCGAGTGAGTTGGGTACTCTTTTATCAGGGAGATATATTGCTATAAATCTTCACCCTTTTTCTTTTTCGGAATATGTATCGGTTTTTGGAGATAGTGTAAATACTGATAGAATATTCAGACAGTATATGAATAGTTCCTGTTTTCCCGAAGCGGTAAATCTTTCAGTATCTTCGCCCAATATGGTAAATTCTTATTTGAAATCGTTATACGATACGGTGGTCGTAAAGGATATTGTGAAAAGAAATAATCTTAGAAAGTTTGATACTTTGCAGAACGTTCTCAATTTTCTTTTTAATAATATTGGTAATGTTGTGTCGCCTAACAATATAACAGAAGTATTGCGTAAAACTACGGGCGAGAATGTGTCGCATAATACTGTACTGAAATACTTGCGTTATTTTACAGAATCGTATTTGATATACCCCGTAAGGTTGTACAATATAAAGGGTAAACGATTGTTGGCTAGTAATTATAAATATTATGTTGTAGATTTAGGATTGAAGAATATTTTGCATGCTAATTCGGCGTTGTCTGATTTGGGGCATAAGTTAGAAAACATTGTTTATTTTGAATTGCTTAGACGTGGAGGCGATGTGTATGCCGGAAAATCGGGAGATGGTGAAGTGGATTTTGTGGTACAAAAACATGATGGAAGTAGGGAATATTACCAAGTTGCATACACAGTTAATGACGAAAAAACGCTAAAACGAGAATTGTCGTCACTAGAAAGGATAAAAGATTCTTATCCTAAATTTCTTCTTACAACAGATTTTGATCAAGTGAATTACAGCGGAATACAAAAAATAAATGTCTTAGATTGGCTT
>JAZSRF010000021.1:0-1684 GCA_045538335.1 Clostridia bacterium
TCTTAATTTTTGTTATATTTTGAGCGTGAAAAACGCCACTACTTTGTAGTGTTAATTTACATAAAAGTTGTGTGTGTGTGTGTGTGTTACAGCCCCAAGGCTTCTAGCGTTTCTCATTTGTTTTTGCTCCCTCTTTATACATTCAGTTTATACTAAAAGAAAAAGAAAATCAATGGTTTTACATTAACTTTCTTCTTACTTTTTATAATATTTTTACATCTTTTCCGGTGCATTTATTCCAAGCATATTAAGTCCATTTTTAAGCACATAACCTGTTGCTTTAACAAGAGCAAGTCTTGCAAGTTTTAATTTTTCATCCTCAACAATTATTTGACATTCATTATAGTATTTAGAAAAACTACTTGCTACATCTATAATATATCTTGTCAGTATTGATGGCTCATTATCTCTTGCAGATTCTTTCACAATATTTTTTCTATTTGCTAAAAGTTTTACAAGTTCTATTTCTTCTTTAGCTGTAAGTACACTTAAATCTATATTTGTTTCATCCAATTCTACTCCAGCTTTCTTCATTATACTATTAGTTCTAACGTAAGTGTATTGTACATATGGTCCTGTTTCACCTTCAAATTTTAACATTTCATCAAGATCAAATATTTCATCTTTTATTCTGTTATTTTTAAGGTCATTGAATATTACAGCACCTATACCAACCGAACTTGCAATTTTTTCTGCCTCTTCTCCAGTTTTCCCTTTTGCTTCTAACACTTGATAAGCTTTATCTACCGCCTCATCAATTACATCTTTTATAGTTGTTGAAGCTCCTTTTCTTGTAGATAATTTCTTACCACCAGGTCCTAGTACCATACCAAATGGAACGTGTACAAGTCCAGGTACATATTTTTCATCTACTATATATTTTGCAGTTTCAAATATTTGTTTAAAGTGTAACATTTGTTCATACCCTGTAAGATATAAACATTTTGTGTAATCATAAGTTCTTGCTCTGTAAAGTATTGCTGCTAAATCACGAGTTGCATATGTTGTAGAGCCGTTTGTTTTAAGTATCATACAAGGAACTTTTTCTGTTTCAAGTTCAACTACTTTTGCCCCTTCACTTTCTACCAACTTGTCTTTTTCTTTTAGTATATCTACTATCTCATCCATTTTATCGTTATAGAATGCTTCACCATTATATGAATCAAATGTTATTCCTAAGATATCATATATCTTTTTATATTCTTCTAAACTTAAACTTCTAAATCTTTCCCATAATGCAACCGTTTCTGTATCTCCAGCTTCAAGTAACGCAAAGTTTCTTCTTGCTGCTTCTACAATTTGTTCATCTTCCTTCGCCATTTCATTTATCTTAACATATATTTCAACAAGCTTTTTAATTGGTTCAGTAGTTAAATCATAGTCGTTACCAAATCTTTTATATCCTTCTATAACATAACCAAATTGTGTACCAAAGTCTCCTAAATGGTTTATACCTACTACGTTATATCCTAACGCTTTATATATTTTAACTAAAGCAGCACCAATTACTGTAGAACGTAAATGTCCTATATGGAATGGTTTTGCTATATTAGGATGGGAATAATCAATAACTATATTTTTTCCTTCTCCAATATTTGATTTTCCATAATCCCAATTTTTAGAATTAACTTCTTCTAAAGTATTTTGAATTAGAGCACTTTTATTTATATAAAAATTAAGATAG
>JAZSRF010000075.1:0-4473 GCA_045538335.1 Clostridia bacterium
TAAGGTTTGCGTTAGCATGCCCTAAAACATATATTTTATTACATTTTAATATTTATTTGTGTTCCTACCTGAAAATGCAGTTAAAAAGAGAGATGTGAATGATTTTTACATCATTCACACCCCAACTATTGACTTAGAGCCCTTTTTCCTTTATTTTATACTATCTTCTAGTTTTACTATAAGCTCAGTATATTTTTTTACTTTTTCTTTTTCTGATTCTATTAATGCAGCAGGCGCTTTAGATACAAACTTTTCATTTGCAAGCATACTTTGTGCTCTTTTTAATTCACCTTGTGCTTTAGCTATTTCAGCTTTAACTTTAGCAATTTGTTCTTCTTTGTTTATCCCAACAGATAAGTCAAGTACTACATCTATATTGTGTGTATGTATATGTTCTCCTTCAAATCCAGTAGTTTTTGCTATAGTTAACTCTTCTACAGACAATAGCTTTTTAAGCATTTCTACAGATTTTTCAATATGTTCTAAATAGTTTTCGCTATATATAGTCATATTAATCTTTTTAGAATTTGTAAGTCCAGCATTTGCACGAGCATTTCTTGTTTCTCGTATTACATCTATTAATTCTTGTTCAAACTTCTCCTCTTGTGCAAAGTTATATTTAGTTTCAGGATATTTAGCAATTATTAAAGCTTCATCTCCAGTCTCTAAATTAGAATATATTTCTTCTGTTATATATGGCATATATGGATGTAATAGTTTTAATATATTAACAAGTACATATTTTAATGTAGCCACTGCTGCTTCATATCCATCACTTGTTTCATTATATAGTCTTGGTTTAACCATTTCTATATATAAATCACAGAAGTCTGACCAAGCAAAATCATAAATTGTATTTAATGCAACACCAATTTCATATTTTTCAATATTGTCTCTAACGTTTGTTACTGTACGAGATAGTTTGCTTAAAATCCATTTATCTTCTGGATAAAGTTTAGCTTCATCTATCTCTACGTTTGGCATTTTTTCAATATATGTTAAGCTAAATCTTGATGCGTTCCAAAGTTTATTTGCAAAGTTACGTCCAGCTTCTACCTTTTCAGGTATATAACGAATATCATTACCTGGAGCTATGTTTTGTATTAATGAAAATCTTAACGCGTCTGTTCCATATTCCTTCATAACTTCAAGTGGGTCAATTCCATTACCCAAACTCTTAGACATTTTTCTACCCTGTGCATCTCTAACAAGTCCGTGAATAAATACATCTTTAAATGGTACTTCACCGGTATGTTCTATTGCACTAAATATCATCTTAGATACCCAGAATGTTATAATATCATAACCTGTAACAAGAGTTGTTGTAGGATAGAAATATTCTAAATCTTCTGTTTTATCTGGCCAACCTAATGTACTAAATGGCCATAGAGCCGAGCTAAACCAAGTATCTAGACAATCCTCATCTTGAACTAATTTTCCGCCACAACTACATTCCACAGGATGTCCCATTTGTACTATGGTTTTTCCACATTCTTCACAGTAATATGCTGGAATTCTGTGTCCCCACCAAAGTTGTCTTGAAATACACCAGTCACGGATGTTTTCCATCCAGTTCATATATATTTTTTCAAATCTTTCTGGCACAAATCTTGTTTCTTTGTTTTTAACTGCTTCAATTGCAGGACGAGCAAGCTCTTCCATTTTTACAAACCATTGTTTAGATGCATAAGGTTCAACTATTGTTTTACATCTATAACATTTACCAACATTGTGTTCATAGTCCTCTGTTTTAACCAACGCACCTATTTCTTCAAGTTCTTTAACTATAGCAACTCTCGCCTCTTCACGAGTCATACCAGTATATTTGCCATAACCTTCAGCAATAGTTCCATCTTCATTTATTACAGATATAACTTCAAGATTATGTCTTAGCCCTAATTCATAGTCGTTAGGGTCGTGTGCAGGAGTAATCTTAACTGCGCCTGTTCCAAAGTCTTTTTCTACATATGTATCTGCTACAACTGGTATAGCTTTGTTTATAATTGGAAGAATAACATTCTTACCAACAATAGATGCATATCTTTCATCTTCAGGATGTACAGCAACTGCTGTGTCTCCTAGCATTGTTTCAGGTCTTGTAGTAGCAACCACAACATAAGCGTTAGTTCCTTCTACTTGATATCTAATATGCCATAAATGTGATTTATCCGCTTCATATTCAACTTCATTATCTGAAATTGATGTTTTACAACAAGTACACCAGTTAACTATTCTCTTACCTTGGTATATAAGGCCTTTTTCATATAATTTAACAAATACATATTCAACTGCTCTTGTTAGTCCTTCATCCATTGTAAAACGTTCACGAGACCAGTCACAAGAACAACCTAATTTTCTAAGTTGAGTTGTAATTCTTCCGCCATAAAGTTCTTTCCACGCCCAAGCTTCTTTAAGGAAACCTTCTCTTCCCAATTCTTCTTTAGTCTTACCTTCTTTAGCTAGTTTTTCAACAACTTTAACTTCTGTTGCAATACTAGCGTGATCTGTTCCTGGCACCCATAGTGTTGGAACACCTTTCATTCTGTTATATCTAATTAATACGTCTTGTATTGTATCATCTAAAGCATGTCCCATATGTAATTGTCCTGTTACGTTTGGTGGTGGTATAACTATTGTATATGGTTTTACATTCTTATCTATTTGTGGTTTAAAATACCCTTTCTTTTCCCAATTTTCATATATTCTTTCTTCTATTTCTCCTGGGTTATATCTAGTTCCTAAATTCATTTTAATTTACTCCTTTATCTACTAATTACAAATTTACAAAATATATTACTAAAAGTGAAATAACAGAGACGACAAAACCACTAGTAGTTATTATCCAATTACTAGTTTTATCTTTAAAAATATCTCTTTTCCAAAATATACAAAAAACACCAACACATAAAAAGATTAGTGCTAATATATTTATTATACTTTCACTCATTTTTTCACCCTAAAAAACTAAAAATATTACATATATAATATTACCACAAATGTGTGAAATGTCAAGGAAAGAGATAAATTAATGCACTTTAACAATGAAATACAAAAAGAGAAACAACATAAGCTCCATCTACTTAAACTTATGTTGTTTTATTTATAAAATTATTATTAATCTATTATTGTTACTTGGTCTGCATTATTTCCTGTATTTGCAATTAGTTGCTTTAGCTCTCTACTACATTTTCCTGCTAGTGTTATTTTAGACATATCTATGCCGTTAAAACAATACTTATAATCTGTTGGAGTAGTATTTATTACTATCGTTCCAGTAAGCGACGAACAGCCAACAAAAGCAGACTCAATATCTTCAACACCTTCCGGTATTTCCGGAAGCGATTTTAAATTTTGGCACCCGACAAATGCCAAAGGCATTTTTTTTATGGTCTTTGGTATGTTAGTCAAAGTTTCTATTAAAGCTGCAAAAAAAGTACATTGCATGCTGGTAACATTTCCATAGTTTATTTTTTCTAGTATTTCACCAACGTTTTTCTTTGAGGCTTTACAAGATACATACCAACCATTTATTGTCGTATCAACCCCATATGTATCTCTGTCCTTTGATCCAACCACTCCTTGTTCTGCATTATATACATATGTAAAATCACCATAGATATACTTGTCACCATTTTTTATTGCAGGAAAATTATCACCAGCAATATACGTTTTTGCAGCACTATAGTCATATACGTCACCACTAGCATCACGAACAACGAATGCATCTGTTATATATGTAGCACCTTTTGGAATTACCGCTCCGTTATGATCTACTAGTAATTCTACTCCATTTGTTGTTACTTCTATTGTATAACCTTTATACATATCTTCTGTTATTTTGTTTTGAGTTAGCGCATTTTCTACTGCAGCTTGCAAGCCCGCCTCTGTTCTTTCACCACTCGCATAAGCTTCCGCCCACGCCATTTGCACAACCTCTTTTACTGTTGCCAAATTTGTTTGCTCTACAGCCCCATTTGCTTTCTCTATTATGCCGCTATTATCCAATGTTAAAATAATAGCTCCTGCTAATACTATCATTACTATTATTGTTATTACTAATACTATCAATGATATACCTTGTTTTGTTTTCATGTTTTTACCTCTTCCTTTCTTTTGTATAATTATTTTACAGTTATAATTATCACATAATATTTTAATTGTCAATATATTACGTGTCCTTTTAGTTGTTTTTATTATTGTCTTTTTGCCATGGAAAGCACTACTACTTTGTAGTGTTTGTTTAATTAATTGTATATTACACCTCCGTGGGTGTAGCGTTTTTCATTTATTTACTCTCTTATTGTTTCTTATTACTCTTCATCTAATATCTTTAGTTGTGCTTCAAGCATTGATTTAACTTTAAGAATATTTTCCTGCTTTGTTGCACCCTCGGCATAATCCTTGAACTTCCACATAACTATATGCTTTATCATAACATTATCCCCTTTCTTTTTTATACAGTATAACACAGTT
>JAZSRF010000056.1:0-10444 GCA_045538335.1 Clostridia bacterium
GACTGTATAATTTAGGTTGGGGTGTGAAAACACCTTAACCTAAATTTTTATGCATAAAAAATTGCAATTAAATCACAAATACCTTAAAATGTAATTACGACAAAACAAAGAAAGGTTAAATTGGTGATTCAATTGCGTAAAAATAATATAACAGATTTCCTTAAATTACAAGGTGTTATTCAAAAAGATTGTAAAATTTCAGAAGATTTAATTCAACTTTGGATTGAGCTTCCTGTTAAGGAACATATTTGTCCTTGCTGTAAATGCGTTACTTCTCGAGTACACGACTATTATGAACGTTCTTTTAATCACGTTAAAGTTGGTACTACTCCAATTAAAATATATTACAATAGACGTAGATACCTTTGCACTAATTGCAAGAAGAGATTTCCTGAAACTAACTCCTTTATTGAAAGATTTTACAGACACTCTAACTCTGTTGTTAACAAAGTCTTTGATGAACTAAAAGATATTCGTAACTTCTCTCAAATTGGTAAAGATAATAATATGTCTTCTCAGAATGTTACTAGACTTATGTGTAAGTTTACGCCTATCTTTCACAATATTACTTCTCTTCCTGACGCTATTGGTATTGATGAATTTAGAGGTAATGCCGGTGGAAATAAATTTCAAGTTGTTATTACCGACCTTAAAGAGCACAAGGTAATTGATGTTGTTTCTGCACGTTCTGAAGATGCTCTTTATCTTTTCTTTAAAAATATATCTAATGCCAAACAAGTAAAGCTTGTTACTATGGATTTGTCTTTGTTCTTTAAGAAGATTATCCAAGACGTTTTTCCAAATGCTAAAATTGTTGCAGATACTTTCCACTTTGTTCGTCTTATGCATTGGGCTTTAGATAACGTTAGAAAAACTGTTCAAAAAGGATTACCTAAAGACGTTCGCATATACTTTAAACATAGCCGCTCTGTTTTACACAAAAGGATTGATGAGTTAGATGTAGAGGGCTTTAAGCAGCTTTGTAATATGCTAGACTACGATGAAAATCTGCGTTGGGCATATTCAATTATACAAAATTTATTTGAACTTACAGACGAAAAAGATCCAGAAAAGAAACTTTTGTTGTTTAAAGAATTTATTACTTATGTTAGTAAATGTGATTTACCTGAGTTTAACAAACACTTAGATACATATTTTAAATGGCATAAATACATTATTAATTCTTTCTCTACAGAGTACAACAACGGTATAACTGAAGGATTAAACACTAAGATTAAAACTTTAAAAAGAATTTCTTTTGGTTTTAGAAGCTTTAAAAACTTTAGACTTAGAATATTAATGGCTTGTTCTTAAAAATACCATTAAATATATCTCATTTGGTCGTAAGGCTTGCGTTAGCATGCCCTAAAACATATATTTTATTACATTTTAATATGTATTTGTGTTCCAACCTTAAAATGCAGTTAAAAAGAGAGATGTAGATAACTTTTACATTATCTACACCCCAACTATTGACTTAGAGCCTTTTGTTTTAATACGTTTTATACATTATATTTTTGCTTAAATTCGCTATATGTTAGAACTGGTATACCTAATGTTTTTGCTTTCTCTAATTTAGATCCAGCATTTTCTCCAGCTATAACAAAAGTCGTCTTTTTAGAAACCGAACTAGATGTTTTGCCTCCATTTAATTCAATTAGCTTAGATAAATCATTTCTAGATATTTCATCAAATGAACCAGTAATAGCTATCGCCATACCATATAACACTTCGGATAACATTTCCTCTTTTATTCCTACTGTATTTACTCCTGCTTTTTCTAATCTATCTATTATTTCTATTGTCTTAGTTTTAGAGAAAAACTCTACAACACTTTCCGCCATTTTTTCTCCAACATCATCCATAGCTGTTAAATCTTCTACCATCATATGTTCTAAATCGCGAATATTATCTATATTCTTTGCGAGTGTCTTTGCCGCTTTTTTACCAATATGTCTTATTCCTAAGCCAAATAATAACAAATCTAATGTATTATTTTTACTCTTCTTTATTGCATTTAATAAATTTTTAGTTGAACGTTCACCAAAATTTTCTAAAGTTATTACATCATCGTATCTCAATTCATATATATCTGCAACATCATTTAAAAGCTTTCTGTCTATTAGCTGTTCAACCACAGCTTCGCCCATTCCTTCTATGTTCATAGCATCGCGTGACGCAAAATGAGTTATAGACCTGTATTTTAAAGCCTCACATTCGCTATTTGTACATCTTAACGCAACTTGACCAAATTCCTTTTCTAATTTTTCGCCACATATTGGACAAACTGTTGGAACTTTGTACTCCTTTGCATCATCTTTTCTTTTAGATATTACTACTGTTGCGATTTCTGGAATTACATCTCCAGCCTTTCTAATTCTTACAGTATCTCCTACGCGAATATCTTTTTCTTTTATATAATCAAAATTGTGTAATGTACATTTAGAAATAACAGAGCCAGCAACTCTTATTGGAGTAACTATTGCAAGTGGTGTAACTTGACCTGTTCTTCCAACCTGTACAGTTATATCTTGCACAACAGTTTCTTTTTCCTCTGGTGGATACTTATATGCCACTGCCCATTTTGGAACTTTTGTAGTTGTTCCTAAAGTTTCTCTTAAAGATAAATCGTTAACTTTTACAACAGCACCATCAATATCATAAGGAAGTGAGTCCCTTAATTTACCTATCTCTTTTATATATTCTATTACTTGTTCTATTCCAACTGCTACTTTAGAATATGCTATCGTTGTAATTCCAATTTGTCGCATATATTCTATTGTTTCACTATGTTTAGTAAATTTTCTTTCAGATTTTTGCACATTAAATACAAATATGCTAAGACCTCTCTCTTTTACTATATTCTCGTTTAATTGTCTAAGTGTTCCCGCTGCCGCATTTCTGGAATTAGCCATAAGAGGTTTACCTTGAGCTTCCAATTCTTCATTTAGCTTTTCAAATCTTTCACGTGATAAATATACTTCTCCTCTAACTTCTATTGTATCATTTGTATTTAGTTTTTCATTTATTTCATCTAATGTTAAAAGATTTTTTGTTATTTCTTCTCCAACAAGACCGTTTCCTCTTGTTGACCCTTTTACTAAAACGCCATTTTCATATTCTAAAGATACTGACAGGCCATCTATTTTGGTTTCTACTACAAATTCAGTATTTTCTCCATATTCTTCTGTTATTTTATTTACAAAATCTTCAACTTCTTCGTATGAGAAAACATCATTTAAACTTTGCATCGGAACTAAGTGTTCTACTTTATCTAAATCTGATTTTGCTACTCCACCTACTCTTTGTGTTGGTGATGAATTAGTTATAAGCATTGGAAACTCTGCTTCCAATGCTTTTAACCTTTTCATTAACATATCAAAATCATAATCTGAAATTTCTGGAGCATCTTCATTATAATATAAATTAGAATGATAATTAATTTCCTCTCTTAAACTTTCAATTTCTTTATGAGCTTTAGCAAGTTTATCTTCTTTTTCAATATCTCCAAAAATATTTAATTGATTATTCATACATATCCCCTTAAATCAACTACTCTGTTATATCTATATACTTTCTATATTTTACAAAATATTCTATACAAGACCATAATGTAAATATAACTGCAAATGCTAGAGATAAACTAAATCCCACATTTAGTAATAATGTGCCAAATTCCATTACTTTACCAGTTGAAATGAATGCAAACATTCCTTGAGTATCTAGCATACCTAGTACTATTGTTAACATTTGGAAAGCTGTTTTTATCTTGCCAGAAATCCCCGCCGCAATTGTCTCGCCTGCTTCTGTTCCAAACATTCTTAATGTATTAAGAAGGAAATCCCTTGCCACTACTATGACAGTCACCCAAGCTGGTATTACATCCATTCCTGTTAACATTATAAATCCTGCAGCTACAAGTATTTTATCTGCAAGTGGATCCATTAGTTTGCCAAATCTAGTAACTATATTTTTCTTTCTTGCAATAATTCCATCTAACCAATCTGTTACTGATGCTATTACAAACACTCCAAGTGCTATATATTTCATATATTCCCATAGTCCATTAAGTGCCATTAATACTACAAATACTGGTACTAATGCTATTCTAACTACTGTTAGTATATTTGGTAAATTTACTTTTCCTTTTTGTTTAACAATCTCTGTTGTTGTTTCATTTGCTTCAATTTTTTCTTCTACTTTTTTGTTTTCTTTCTTCATATAAATCTCCCTTTCGATTAACACAGACATTATATTATAATTTCCCACGTAATTCAAGTGAATTTTGTGGGAAATTTTGTGTTATTCATCTATATTTTTTAGTTCGTTAATCAAATCACGAATAACTGCTGCTTTTTCAAATTCATAAGCCTTTGCATAAGAAAACATCTCCTTTGTAAGCCTATCTATAGTTTGTTCTAATGTTTCTTCTTTATCTAAATTAATTTGTGGTGCTTGCTCATCAGTAAACACTGCCTTAATACTCTCACGAACATCTTTTACAATGCTCTTTGGAACAATACCATGTTTTTCATTATATTCCTGTTGTATCTTTCTTCTTCTGTTAGTTTCTTTTATTGCACTTCTCATTGAATCTGTAAGTTCATCTGCATACATTATAACTTGGCCAGATGCATTTCTTGCAGCTCTTCCTATTGTTTGTATTAATGAACGTTCACTTCTTAAAAATCCTTCTTTATCTGCATCAAGTATTGCTACAAGAGACACTTCCGGTATATCTAACCCTTCCCTTAAAAGGTTAATTCCAACAAGAACGTCAAATTTCCCAAGTCTCAATTCACGTATTATTTCTAGCCTATCTAACGCTTTTATGTCTGAATGCATGTATCTTACTTTAATATCCTTTCCTTCAAGATAACTCGTAAGCTCTTCTGCCATTTTTTTAGTTAAAGTAGTAACTAAAACCCTTTCATTTCTCGCTACTCTTTCATTTATATTTTCTATTAAATCTTCTATTTGACCAGTTGTTTCTTTTACCGTAATTTGTGGGTCAATAAGTCCAGTAGGACGTATAATTTGTTCTACAACACGCACCGACCTTTCTACTTCATATTTACCGGGCGTTGCGCTTACAAATATTATTTGTGGTGTTCTATCTTCCCATTCTTTAAAATTAAGTGGCCTATTATCCATTGCAGATGGAAGTCTAAATCCGTGTTTAACTAGAGATTCTTTTCTTGCTCTATCTCCATTATACATACCACCTATTTGTGGAATTGTTACATGTGACTCATCTACTACTGTTAGGAAATCTTCACCTAGGAAATCGAAAAGACAATATGGCGTACTTCCGCGCTCTCTATCTGACATATACACAGAATAATTCTCTATTCCTTGGCAAAATCCTGTTTCTTGTAACATTTCAATATCGAAATTAACACGTTGCTCTAAACGATAGGCTTCAACTATTTTATCTTGAGCCCTTAATTCAGCGAGTCTTTCGTCTAGCTCTTTCTTAATTTTATATATTGCTGCATTTACTTTTTCTTTTGATGTAACATAATGAGATTTTGGATATATTAGTTCGTGGTCTATTCTTGCTATAGTTTTTCCACTTATTGGTTCAATAAAGGTAAGTTTTTCTATCTCATCCCCAAAAAACTCTATTCTTAGAGCGTGTTCATTATTACCAACTTCATATACGTCTATTATATCGCCTTTTACTCTAAAATTACCACGCAAAAATTCCATATCGTTTCTTGTATATTGCATTTCGATTAATTTTTGCATAATCTCTTCGCGTGATTTTTTCATACCTGGTCTTACAGATAATGTATGGTCTCTATATTCTTCTGGTGAACCTAAAGAATATATAGCGGATACAGATGCAACTATTATTACGTCTTTTCTTTCAAAAACAGCCGCAGTAGCTGAGTGACGAAGTCTATCTATTTCATCATTTATACTACTGTCTTTTTCTATATATGTATCTGTTGCTGCTATATATGCTTCTGGTTGGAAATAGTCATAATAGCTAATAAAATACTCAACTTCGTTTTCAGGGAAGAACTCTTTGAATTCCGAATACAACTGTCCAGCTAGTGTCTTATTGTGACACATAATTATTGTAGGCTTATTAACTTCTTTTATAACATTTGCTATTGTAAATGTTTTTCCACTACCAGTTACCCCTAGCAAAGTTTGAGCATTTAAGCCACTTTTAACACCTTCCACCAAAGTTTTTATTGCCTCAGGTTGGTCTCCTGTTGGTTTAAAATTTGAATGAAGTTTGAACATTTTTCTCTCCTTTTTTGTGAATTTCCATAGTAAAAAAGGTTTACTTTCAACCAGTTTTCTAAAAAAATTCGTTCCCAAATTCGTTCTCAAATGGCTTTTCCCATTGGTTAATAGTGAACTTATTCCCACGGAACGAATAAAAGTCACAAATTTATTTTTTTAACATCCCGCTGGCACTAGATAACACTAGGTAAAACGGGATAATACAAAGTCACAAAACTCTTTAAAAATAATAACATTTTTTATATTAAAATACAAGTGACTCCCCATCTATTATTACATCTTCTATAAACGATTCTAATTCTTCTAGGATATATTAAAATAAACAAAGCGTTACCATTATTATATTTATAACGCTTTGTTTAGCATCTCAAAAATTAGAATATTAGCATAAATTTATTTATATTACCATTGATACACGCCATATCTCCAATCATATTTGTCTTTTCTTACATCTAGTACTATATCATCTAATTTAACCGTATTTTCATCTAACCATATCATCGTGACTGTCCTTTTAGGATAATTAAAATAAATTTTTTTGATTACATCTTTGCTTTTTATTTGTACCAGTACTGCATCTCCACTTAGCGAGCCACCATTAATAAAAAAGGAGCTTAATTCATATGTGCCACTTGGCGAAGCAATTGTTTCTAGCAATTCAGCCTTGTTAACATCAATTCCTTCCATTGTAAGATATTCTATAAAAAAATTATATACAAGTATAATTATTACTACCACTATAGCTATCGTAAATAGTAATTTTATTCTTTTTTTAGTTGTCTCTGTCATATTTACTTTTATACTTTTCATAAACAATACCTACATAACTGTTTGGTATATATTACCATGCTTGTATTGTAATATCAAGTATGCATTTTCATACTTTCCACACGTAATAAATATCCACCGGCTTAGCCGGTGGTTTTTCATTTTCGCCCATAGGGCTATATTATTGGCCTCCACTAAAGTGGCCTTTGCGACTGACACTTGCAGTTGTCACTCGCTACCCTTTTAAAGGGTCTATTTGTTCGATCGTCATTTGGTCACTTATTTGGTCTTCTTTTAATTGATTTGCTATATATTCCTTTATCTTTTTTGTATTCTTGCCTACCGTATCCACGTAATAGCCTCTACACCAAAATTCTCTGTTTCTATATTTATACTTCATATTTCCCCACCTACTATATATCATAATACTACTTTTTCCTTTCAAAAATCCCATTACGCTTGATACACTGTATTTCGGTGGTATCTCTATCAACATGTGTATATGGTCTGGACACTCTATTATCGTTATTCCTTTCCATTCACACAGTTGTCTCAATATTTGTCCTATCTCTAATCTCTTTTCTTCTGTATTTTGGTGCAAACACAACGTGGTATTTGCAATTCCACGTTGTATGTGCTAAACTCTTTATATCATTTATTTTGATATCTTTCATTTTAAATGTTCTCCTTTCCTTATATAAATTTGCAATTGTCAGTCGCAAATTTATTATAACGGAAAGGAGTATTTTTGTCTACTTATCGCTAAAAGCTACACGGAACCCCCAGACTATCTGGGGGTTTTCTAATACAAAAAGACAAACTGTTTTAGTTTGTCTTTATTGTTCACATAATCTTAATTCTGTTGTTTCTGCATCTTCATGTCTCATATAATGAAGGGTTAATTTTACTATAAATAAATAATGTGTTATCCTACTCATTGTAAATATCTTTTTTATTCTTCCCTCTTTCAATGCATTAAAAATATATTTTTTACTAACTGTATTACTTACACTAAATCTAATGTGATAATTCTCTATCTCTTTCGCATTTATGAAAAGTGCATCATATTTTAAATTATTTTTTACGGCATCTACAACACTTTCTTTTAAATCAGAATTTTCAAATAACGGACATAATGTAATATTATCATCTTGCTCTATGTCACAAGAGGTAGACATGACCATCGCCTTCATTTTTGGTGTTACCATTAATTTTCCTTCTTCATTCACCAATATGAATTTAATTCCATCGATAACATCTCCTTGTAACAAATCTTTTTGCTCTCGAGAATAATATGACTCGTAGCCTATCCTTTCGGTATCTCTAATCCATTTTTTTACTTCTTCTGCCGTTTCCATACTAACAGAAGGTACGATTTCTTTTACAAAATCTATAAATTTTTCAGTAATCATATTAACTCTATGTCCTCTATTATTGTTGACTTTGCTTCTATTTGTCTCCAAAAATATTCATTTTCTTCTTTTGTAAAATTAGACATTTTTCCGAATATTCCTTCTAAACTTTTAACAGAATATTCTTCACATAATTGAATATTTTCTTTTTTGAGACTTTCCGTATTTGAATATATTGTTTGTGTTGTATTTGTTAATTCAAACACTTTGCTTTCTATATGATATTTATTACTATAATCACATTGAGATGGCAAATTATATGAGCTTGTTGTAATAACGCCTACACAGCAAGTTACAGCAGTCAATAATTCTTTTACCATATTATTCACCCTCTTCTAATAATTTAGTTTTTAATTTGTCTATTATATTAGTAATTTCATCTTCTGAAGTTCTATAGTTTTCATCTTCATTGAAAGCTAATTTATCATTTATATCTATAGTCTTTTGAATAAAATGTCTTACTTCTTTAAATTTAGATGTTGATATTATTTCTAGATTTATTTCATGTTCTCCTTGCGCTACTGTAAAACTTCCTGTAACTTCCTTTGAATTATTGATTAGATAATTAATATAATATTTGTCTTGTTCTTTTTTGCCATATCTAATATTCAATTCACACGTATTTTCATCTAATGCCTTTAAGTATTCATCTTTTATATCGTTTATTGGATTTTCACTATCCTTTTCTATTACAGAAGATATTCCAAAATAATATGCTTCCTTATTTAGCGATTGTTTTATTCCTTTAAAGATATTTAATATTATTTCTTTATAACTTTCTATAACAGTATCTATGTTTTCTATTGGTTCACTAAAATTTATGCTATATTGCATATTGATTTGTGAAATTATAATGTTTTCCAATCCATTTTGTGAATTAATTGTTATTCTTGGTATCATAGCTGGTGCATCATTTGGGATAGGTTGAACATTAAATGGTTTATTAAACCTATCTGGGAAAGCACTCTCAAGTGCATCTATAAATTTTCTCGGTGCTACTTCTCTCTCAAAATAAAGTGTCGCTACTATATTTTTTATTTTCATAAAAACCTCCTATATGAGATATATTACAATAAATTTGATTTGCTTTCAATACATCTATTATATTATATCACAATTTTACAAAATTGCCAACTTTTTTCTATTTTTGGAAAATAAAATTCCTTGGTTAATAGTGAACTTTTTGCTTGGGAACGAATGAAAGTCACAAATTTATTTTTTATATTTTAGTGTTATTAAATGTTATCTTGTGTTATTTAATTTATTCTTTAAGGATTAAATAATACTAAATGGTACTAAATAATACAGTTTTTAAGCCTTTTTTATAATATGAAATAAAATACTCAACCGCGTTTTCAGGAAACATTTCTTTAAATTCTGAATATAATTGCCCTGCTAGTGTTTTATTATGTGCCATTATTATAGTTGGCTTATTAACTTCTTTTATAACATTTGCTATAGTAAACGTTTTTCCACTACCTGTCACTCCAAGTAGTGTTTGTGCGCTATCTCCATTTTTTATTCCTTCTACCAACTGTTTTATCGCTTCAGGCTGATCACCTGTCGGCTTATAATCTGATATTAATTTAAACATTTTTTCTCCTTTATTATTGAATAAATTTAATATTTTTTTTACACTTCTTGCTCCTTCATTTCAACTTGTTCCAAAATGGAAGAGCTTTAATTTTCGCTTAATTCCTCATTATTATATAATACAATGTTTTTTTGTTTCACGGCTGTATCTCTTATAATCTACCTCTTTCTTTAATTATAATTACCGTTAAACTTTCCACGAAATATGAATAGATTATATATTGCGAATATTTGTTTGTCAATGGAGTTTGTAAAAAAGTATATCTTTTCTGTAGGTTTGTCAAACATGTGACACACTTATTTAGAAATATCTGCGTTTGATACACCTTATGTTAATGTTTTGATTTACACAACTTCGTTGTGTTACTTAGTTAAATAGCTAAATACATAGTATTTATGCTATTTGGCTA
>JAZSRF010000055.1:0-2208 GCA_045538335.1 Clostridia bacterium
AATTTTGCTTGTGTACCCTTACCTGCTGCAGGTGGGGCTATAAATATAATATTCTTCATTCTTATCTTCCGCCTTTATAACTTCTATTTAATAAACTACTTTCTAATTGGTTGTATGTTTCTAATACAACTCCAATAACGATTAATATACTTGTACCTCCAAGTGATACACTAGAAGGTAATCCAGTATCTATAAAGCTACTGAAGATAATTGGTAATCCAGCAACTATTGCTATAAATAATGAACCTATTAATGTTATTCTTCCAATTATTGTACTAATATATTCTTTTGTTTCTTTACCTGGTCTTACACCTGGAATATATCCACCTTGTTTATTTAGGTTTTTAGATAATTCTTCAGGATTAATTTGTAAGAATGTGTAGAAGAAACTAAAGATAATTATGATTATTATATATGCTGCAAATCCTACTGGTGTAGTATAATTTACATATTTTGTTACGAATACTGCAAAAGCATTTTCACTATCTAATAATCCAGCAATGAATGATGGAATAGTGAATATTACTGATGCGAATATTACTGGCATAACTGATGCACTATTTAATTTAAATGGTATATAGTTTTGTCTTGCACCATATGCTGATGTTGTTTGATTAGCATATTGTATTGGTATTCTTCTTTCTGATTTTTCTACGAAAACGATTCCTACGATGATTGCAATATAGATAAGTACAAAAATACTAAATCCTACAATATCTAGTACTAAATTTTCATTTCCTAACACCAAAGCTTGGAATGTTTCTATAAACATGTTAGGTATACTTGAAATGATACCTGCCATGATTAATAATGAAACACCATTACCAATTCCTTTTTGTGTCATTTGATCACCCATCCATAATAGGAAGGCTGTTCCACCTGTTAGAACAATTGCTACTTTTAAGAAATCTATAGCAGTTCCATTTGGTAGGAATGCAAAAGCCATTGCGAATCCTTGTAAGAATGCTATAGCTAATCCTAGATATCTATTTATTTGATTAATCTTTTGTTGGCCAGTAGCTCCTTGTTCTTTTAACTCAGTGAAATATGGAATAATATCCATTTGTAAGATACCAGTTATTAATGATGCTGATATATATGGCATTACACCTAGTGCGAAGATTGAGAATTGTTCCAATCCTCCACCAGAGATTGCATCATATAATTCCCATAATCCTAGATCAGATACGGCACCTTGAGTTCCAGGAACTGGGATTGTTTTACCTACTATAAATACTAATAAACATCCTAGTGTAAATAATAATCTTTTTCTTATATCTTTATTTTTTTTGTTGAATAGTAACTTAAGTGTTTTAAACATGTTAAATCACCTCAGTAGTTCCACCAACATTTTCTATTTTAGTTTTTGCAGTAGATGAGAACTTGTTAGCTTTAACTGTTAATTTTTTAGTTAATTCGCCATTACCTAAAATTTTAACCCCATCTAATTCTTTAGTTATTAATCCAGTTTCGATTAATAATTCTTTAGTTACTGTAGTTCCTTCTTCGAATCTTTCTAAGTCTCCTACATTAACAGTAGCATATACTGTTCTAAAGTTATAATTGTTGAATCCTCTTTTTGATAATCTTCTGAATAATGGTAATTGTCCACCTTCAAATCCAGGTCTTACGCCTCCACCACTTCTAGCGTTTTGTCCTTTGTGTCCTTTACCAGATGTTTTACCTAGTCCAGAACCAGCTCCACGTCCAACTCTTTTACGAGTTTTAGCGTTTAGGTTTTCTAATTCATGTAATTTCATTAGTTTAAAATCTCCTCAACTGTTTTTCCTCTTAATGCTGCAACATGTGATGGTGATTTTTGCATTTTAAGAGCGTTTAATGTAGCTCTAGCCATATTTACTTTTGTGCTAGAACCTAAGCTTTTAGATAATACATCTTTAACTCCTGCTAATTCAAGTACGTCTCTAACTGGTCCACCAGCTTTAACTCCAGTACCTTCTTTAGCAGGTTTTAACATAACTCTAACTGCTCCTTCTTTAACTGTAATTTCATGAGAAATTGTACGATTATCAATTAATTCAACATTTATTAAATTTTTAGAAGCTGCTTGTGTAGCTTTTTTAACTGCATCTGGCATTTCTTTAGCTTTTCCTAAACCAATACCAACTTTGCCTTATCTATTTCCAACTACTACTGTAGCTGCGAAACGGAATTGACGTCCACCTTTAACTACTTTTGTTACACGGT